>NZ_JAYGIG010000123.1:0-66665 GCF_034932105.1 Leptothoe sp. PORK10 BA2
CCTGGCAAGCGTTTACTCATTTTCGCATTCAGCATGAAACTGAACGCCTTTATCCACACCGAAACCTACTCGGTGCAGTCGATTGGCCCCTGTTTGCTTGAGTTAGAGCGCGAGACCGGTTACGCCCTTAGCCTTATTACTTAGCCCCACAGCTGTGAATGCCCAAGCACCTGAGGTTACTGAAACGACTGTAGATAATACAATTCTTCCCCGAGTTGGGGTTGATTTCAATGCCCCGCGCAATGGCGATGATGAACGCAGCTTTGGTCGAGTGACTGGCTTTGTTCCCCTATGGCAAACCCCTGGGCATGGGTTAACGTTTTTAGATACGGCTGTCCGTCTCAATAGCACGGGTGAACTGGGGGGCACAGTCACCGTCGGACAACGTTTTTTGCAGGGTGATGTGGTGCTGGGTGGATATCTTTCCTATGATATTCGTGATACTGGCAATAATACATTTAACCAGCTTGGCTTGGGTGTGGAAGCCTTTGGCGAACTGTGGGACATTCACCTGAACGGCTATTTACCGGTAGGTAATACTCAGGATTCAGTCGGTAGTAGTGGTAGCAGTACGAGCCAGATAACCGATACACAGTTTCAAGGGAATCAACTGGTCTTCATAACAGCAGGTGGTGGTTCAGAGTTTCTGGAGAGCGCTTGGGGCGGTGTTGACTTGGATGCCGGGATGCAGCTGGCCGACTGGGATGACTGGGGGCAACTCTGGGGCTACGGTGGAGTTTACTATCACGGAGATGCCATCGGCGGACGTCTGCGAGTCGATCATCGGGTCCAGGACTGGATGCGTCTGGGTTTAGGCGTGCAAAGTGACGATAACTTTGGCACTCGAGGGTTCTTTTCGATCGGCTTTAACTGGGGCGGAGGAAACCGTGACAGCTCCGATAGTGGGTCACTATGGGCACGGGCATCGGAAAGTGTTACTCGCAACAGTTCCATCGTCGTCAAAGAAAGTGAAGTGGTAACCTCAGTAGACAGTATTGAAGTTGCTATTAACCCAGCGACAGGGCAAGCCTACAATTTTCAACATGTCATTCCTAATGCCACATCTACAGCAGGGAATGGCACTATCGAAAATCCTACAGCGAATGTTAATTTGCTCAACCCCCAAGCGGGTGACATCATTTATGTCAGGCAGGGGGATAGTCGCACCAATCCACTAGCTCCCTTTACCGTGCCAGCAGGTGTAGTGGCGATTTCGGATGCGAACTTAGAAACCATTGCGACTCAGGCCGGGAATGTGACCTTACCCGGATCAGGCACGGGCATTTTACCCCTGGTGGATGCCACGGGTAGTGATGTTGGCATTACTCTCACGGGTGGAAACAATCGTCTCTCTGGGTTTGAGATCGCTGGAGCGACCGATGTCAATATTTTTGTCGATAGTTCTGATAATGCATTAGTAGAAAACAATTTTAGCCGTGACGATCTGGATGATGGGATTGAGATCTTTAATTCCAGCAATGTGACATTGCTCAGTAACATCTTTATTAACAGTGGTGATGATGCCATAGATATCAAAAACTCAGCCAATGCAGTCATTAGTAACAATACGATTAGTGGCAGTAATGACGACGGCATAGATATCATTATGTCAGCCAGTCCAGTTATCAGTGGCAACACCTTTAGTGATATTGGTGACGATGCTATAGATTTTGCAAATTCCGACAATGCATTGATTCAGAACAATACCATCACTAACGCTTTTGACTCAGGTATTGAGCTGGCTAGATCAGCCAATGCAACAATAGAAGGCAATTCCATGGATGGGGGTAACTTTGGCGTATTTGCTGAGGAATCGGACAATACACTGATTCAGAACAATACCATCAGTAATAGTGGTAGCGGTGCTATTTTTGTGCTTGATAGTGAGTCCATCTCGATTCAAAACAACCAGGCAACAAACACGGCGACTGACGTCACTAATAATGGTATTGTCGGGGCTATTTTCCTACGGGAAGTGGTTGGTACAACTGATATCAGCGGCAACACGGTTACGGGTACCACTGGCACCAATGAATTTGATGGTCAGGGGATTGTGATCGGCAACTCCACAGGAGATATTGCTCTAACGATCGAGGACAATGATGTTAATAACAACCAAGGCGACGGCATTGGCATTGCCCTGGTTGATGTATTCACCACTGGCCCTGGGAATGCTACGGCTGACATTACCGTTACCAATAATAGAATTGGCAACAATGGCGTAGCCGCTCCTTTGCGGGGAGATGGCATCAGGATAACGGTAGAAGAAGATAGTGTTGTCAATAGTCTTTTAATTGAAGACAATACACTGACCGGCAACTTGGATGACGGTATTGATATCAGCGCAGGCTTGGCTCAATTATTGACCATCATAGCGCCCGATCCTAATATTTCCAGCAGTAATGCTCAAATCCTAAATGCCGTGATTCGAAATAATGAGGTCACTGACAGTTTAAACGGACAAGGGATACTCTTACGCAGCTTCGGAGATAATAGCAACATCGTGATTTCTGTCGAAAGTAACACCCTGACTAACAATACGTTGGGAGGTCTGCAAGCAACATCGACCGACAGCAATGGTGTCCCTGAAACTACGTTATGTCTGGCTCTCAACAACAATACTAGCGATGGTGATTATACGCTGACTGAAACCGTTTCCATGTTGCCTATAACGGCTAGCAACTTCACTGTGGTCAATCGGGATGGAGTGGCTGGTGCGAATACGGGGACGGTAATATTCAGTCCGGTAATTGGTGGTTTTGGCACTGTTGCTAACATTGCTGCTTGTCCGTAGCTGGCTGGTGCGCTTTTCGGTAGCACTTTTCATGGCATCTGAGATTGGTGAGAGGTTACCAACTCAAAGCGGGACGTTTTCCCAGGGATAGTATTCAGAAGTCAGGAGCCAGGAATCAGGGCCTCGCTGGCTTCTGTCCCCTGATTCCCCACCTAGCCAGGATTCTCCGGCTTAAGTTGATACCCTGGTAGGACTTTCCCAGATTCACCCATAGAATGATCTGCCACTGGAGTAGATCATTCTATGGGCAAGATTATTGGTCTAAACTCCAGATGCCATGACTCTCCCTAACACAGAAAATGCTCTATGGCTGATAACAGCCATAGAGCATTTTTGATATTACATCGTGGCTCGGGCAAAGGTGGCTCAAGCAAATGAAGCTCGGCGTTGAAACTTAGACGGAAACCTTAGATACCCATTCTTGAACGAATGCGATCGCAGTTTCCAACCAGCTGCAACCAATGAAGTTGCAAATTTCAATAGTCGCCAGCAACATAAGGGTATTCATAAATCAGTTCTCCAAAACCATCAGCTACAACTACGCCACAGAACAGGGGCTTACAGATAGAGACTGGTAAAGATCCGATGAAGTTCTGGCAAGGATTCCACCAGAATTTGCGCTGATTTTTCGGAACCTAGGGGCCCACCATACAGGCCAAGGGAAACAGCACATATTCGAGGAAAAATAATCGCCAAATAAATTGATAGAAGTGAGTAATCTGGGATTTTTCCTGCAAATTAACCCGACGGCTCATCCACCCCAGTAGCCCCAGCAGTCCACCATGGGTGACCACCAAAAATACGGGCTGCACCGATGGCAGTAGCCCCAGCAGCGTCAGCCCCAGCATCAAGCCATAGCAGAGGGTGAGCACCCCGAGGGACAGGCGGAATACATACCTGGCCCCCAAGCGCACCGTCAGGGTGCGGACCTGAAACCGGCGGTCCCCTTCTAGGTCGGGGATGTCTTTGAAGATTGCGATCGCAATCGAAAACACCACCACAAACACCGTCAGCGCCCACACCTCGGGGGGAATGGCCTGCCATGGTATAGATTCCGGACTTAACACCTGGCGAAAATGGGTAAAAAAGCCCAAATTCACAATCACCCCCCGCACCCCAAAAATACACAGCGCCGCCCAAAAGGGAAATCGCTTCAGCCGCAGTGGCGGCACAGAATACACCGTACCGATGGCCATGCTCAGGGCCACCGTGAGCCATAAAATGGGCCCCTGTAATGCTGCCAGCACCAAGGCTGCCCCCCCCAGCGCCGCCACAATCCAACGCCCCATAGATACGGAAAACGCACCGGAGGCCAGGGGTAAATGGGGTTTGTTAATCCGGTCAATGGCAATGTCGGTGAGCTGGTTGAGACCCACAATGTACACATTGGCACAGAGGCTAGGTACCAGGGCCGCCACCATGGCTCCGAATAGAGTCAGCGGATTCACTAGAACTCTTGCGGTGTCTGGAGTCAGTACCCAGGCCATGACCCCTAGGGCCCCCAGACTCAGCGTGGTACCCACAATGGTATGGGGTCGGGAAAATGCCCATAGGGAACGCAGCCAGCGACGCCAGGAAAAAGGATTATGGGGTCCATAATGATGGAGCCGCTGAGGTTTTCCGCTTGTTAGTCGATCTCTCGCCATAGCTTTACGGTTGCCCCCCGGCCTCTGGCTCTCCGGCCTCTGGCCCTCTGTCCAGAGGCGCAATCGGTTGATCGCTAATCTGCTTCACCCCCGTCAACAAGCCATAGCGAATCAGCCCTGTCCGATACCCCTCCATCATCAACGGAATTGCCATCGCCCCCTCCACGGTTCGCCAACCCGCCGTCACAATGCCCCAGAGCACCTGGGGGTTGAGGGCCGACTTCACCACATCCTGCCAAAAGGGAGCCACGGCCTCGGACCAGTCCGCTGTTTTCAACTCCCCCAGGGGCAGATCCTGGGCCAGGGCGGCATATTCCGGCAGGGAAATGACATAGGGCAAATGGTAGAGCCGATAGATCTGGGCCAGATGGTCCTGCTCTGGGGCCGTCAGGGGCGGGGTGGGGGGACGGTGGCACCAGGTAGCCACCAGCAGTCGGCCCCCCGGTTTGAGCACCCGACAACATTCCCGCAGAAACTGTCCCTTATCGGCCATGTGCTCACCACTTTCCAAGGACCAGACCAAATCAAAACTGTCGTCGGCAAAGGGCATGGCCAGAGCATCCGCCACCTGAAACTGCACATGGTCCCCCAGGCCAGCCGCATCCGCGCGGGCGGCGGCGCGGGCGGCCTGCACCGGGCTGAGGGTAATGCCCGTCGCTTGGGCTCGATATTTACTGGCCAGGTAGAGGGTACTGCCGCCAATGCCGCAGCCCACATCTAGAATTGTCTCGGGCGAGGACACTGGCTCATGGCCCCAGGCCAAGATTTTCTCAATTAAAAGCCGCTGGGCCTCCTGGGGGCTAGCCGTCCGGCTGTCGGGGCCATAGTAGCCGTGGTGCATATGCTCCCCCCACACCTGCTCCCACAGCTGGGACGATTCGTCATAGAACACCTGGATGCGTTTCGTAAACGAAGCTGGGGTGGTGCCAGCAGATGGGACGTTGTCAGTGGTTAACGGGGGCATGGCAGAAGATGGCAGGAGAGCAAGTGCTGCTGAAAGGGTAAGGCGTTTTGGGGCTTTCCCAAGTGTATTTCTAAATTTATTAAGACCTCCAAGACTGTTATTAAGGAAACGTGCAGTTCTGGAAAATCGCATTTACCCTAGCACCATGGGGAATTGGGTTCCTGAGTCCCCGCAGTGCCGCATCCACCGTCTATGTTCATATATGAAAATTGACCACATTCATTTCTTTGTTGAAGATGCGGCCTCTCAACGGGACTGGTTTGTCCAATCTTTGGGCTGGACATGGCTGAAACAGGCCACCTTGCCCGATCGAAATTTAGAGATTCTGGGCCATCGAGATACCCTATTCCTGCTGTCGTCGCCCCGCCGATCGGATAGTCCTGTCGCTCAGTATCTTCGTCACCATGGTCCGGGGGTGGCGGATGTGGCGGTTGAAGTGAACGATCTGGCCGCCGTATTACGCCGCTTAAAAATGTCTGACCTTCAGAATTCTGTTCAGGACATTTCCAGCCCAGAAGATACCCGTTATCCAGGCCCCCAAACACCCAATTCTGCAGCCCCCCTCTGCCCCATTCTTACTCAACTGATCGATCTACCCCCCCACAGACCACCCTCTGCCTGGGCTAGCATCATCGGCTGGGGCAGCCTCCGCCATACCCTCATTCAGCGCCTCCCGACCCAGGAACAACCAGCCCAAAAGTCTCTCCCCCCAGTCTCCCAAGGAATCGATCACATTGTGCTCAACGTTCCCACGGGGGAGCTGCAGGCGGCGGCTAGCTTTTATCAGCAGCTGTTTGAGCTGCAGAAACAACAACAGTTTAATATCCAAACTGACCAGTCGGGCCTCCGCAGTCAGGTATTGTTTTCCCCCGCCAGTCAGCTCTATTTCAATATCAATGAGCCCACCTCCGTCAAATCGCAAATCCAGGCGTTTTTGGATGCTAATCGAGGAGCGGGGATTCAGCACATTGCCCTCCACAGTCAGCCCCTGGTGCCCACTATTACGACCCTGCGCCAGCGGGGGGTGCCGCTGCTGTCAGTGCCCATAACCTATTATGAACAGCTGCAACGGCGGTTGCGATCGCAGCCAGCCCCCCCCGTGCCTCCCCAAGAATGGCAACAGATTGTGGAGCAACAAATCTTGATCGACTGGCAACCCCAACAACCCCAGTCACTGCTGCTGCAAATCTTTTCCCAGCCCATCTTCCCCGACCACCATTTTTTCTTCGAATTTATTGAACGCCGCCAAGCGGTCCAGGGGTTTGGGGAAGGTAATTTCTTGGCCCTTTACCAAGCCATTGAGGCCATGGAAAAGGGGATGGGAAACGTGGAGGCAAAATTACCATGACCCAGCCTATCCCCAGCCCGACTCCCCGGCCCACACCGCACGGTGGCTATCACTGGAACGGCAGACAACAACCCTTTTTTGAAGGCTGGTACTATCGCCTCACCCTACCCCCGGCCCAGGGCAACCAAACCATTGCCTTTATGTATTCCTTGCAGGATCCCGCCAGCCCGAGTACCGCCAGCGGTGGGGCGGTACAAATTTTAGGACCGGACGAGCAGTATTTTTGTCGCTCCCTACCAGACGTTTCCCAGTTTTGGGCCTGGAAATATAAGCTGGGCCATGGCCATCATCGCCACAGCCCCAGTCATCCAGGCCATAATTCCCATGGTCCCATCACCGCCAGCTACCGCGCCACTGAAGGCTGCCGCCCGACAGAAGGCTACCAAGCCACCGCCACCCACCACAAAGGACAATTCTGGGACCCGTCTACCGATCGGACCGCCCGCTGGCATTACGCCCTAGAGCCGGTCTACAGCTGGGGAGCCCCCAACCAGCCCCAATCCACAGCGGGATGGCTGTCCCAGTTACAGATTTTTGAACCCGGTTGGCAAGTGCTCATGGCCCACGGCTGGGCCACGGGCTGGTTTGAATGGGTGGATGCCGCTGGTGTCAGCATCTATCGGTATGACTTTCAGCGAGTCCCCGCCTATGCCGAGAAAAACTGGGGTGGGGCCTTTCCAGAACGATGGTTTTGGCTACAGTGCAACGCCTTTGACCAAGAACCCGATTTAACCGTCACCTCCGGCGGCGGCATTCGCCAGGTGCTGGGCCACAGAGAATCTGTCGGCATGGTGGGCATTCATTATCGGGGACAGTTCCATGAGTTTGTCCCTTGGACGGGAAAAGTCTCTTGGCGGGTAGCACCCTGGGGGAGTTGGCACGTGTGGGCCGAAGGCCGGACTTATGCGGTGGAGCTAGTGGGCAAAACAGCATTGCCGGGACTACCCATCCGAGTCCCCACGGCAACTGGATTAGAGTTTTTGTGTCGGGACACCACCCAAGGTGAGCTATGGCTCAATCTTTGGCGAAAACAGGGCCATACCCGTCAACGGATTCTCAGGGCCTACAGTCCACAAGCTGGGTTAGAAATCGGGGGGCAGGACTGGAGCCAGGATTGGCAACAGGGCACCTAAAATTGCCCGAGTAAATGGACAGCCGACGGCTGGGATATTAGAGCCACCACTGAGGAACCACTTGATTCACCACCTGGCGGACGGTCTGATTCACCGCTCGGGCTGCTTGCATGTGGGGTTCATCCGGCACAATGGGGGTAATCTCCGCTGGTTTACCCATGCCAAGTAAATCCACCACCCGATTGGCGGCTTCTAACCCGGTTACATAGGCTTTTTCCTGGGACCATGAGCCATGGCGGGTGACAATCCAATCGCCGCTCATAAACACGTTGTCTAGGCTGGTTGTGCCGGGTAGCAGATAGCGATAGCTGCCCGGTGCAAAGTGGGTCACCCCCTGGGAGATTCTGACCACGGCGTGATCGACTACCTTAGCCTGGCCAAAGGCGGGCAGACAACCGGCCAAATCTTTCTGGGTGAGGCCGACTACCTGTGCATCGCTGAGGGACAGAAGTTGATTCGCATGGTAGTAGTCCACCTCGATGACGCTACCGGGTTCGTCCTTGTACTCATCATGGAGGGCATTCAGGTCAAAAAATGTCCAGCCAGTGGTTTGATGGAAGCCAAAGCAGGCATTGGACGGTAGCGGCACTTCCACCTTGCGGTCAAACCACAGACGGGTGGCCAGCACATCCACCCCGCCCAGGTTTTGTAAATCCCTAAATTCGGTGCGATCGCGCAACTGCTCACTCCCTGCCACAATCTTCTTCATACCGGTAATACCCACGGCAAAAATCACCGCATCGGCCTCAAATGTCTGATCATTCCCTAGACCGGAGCACACCACCCCAGTCACCCGGTTATGCTCTACCTGCACATCACTCACCCGCTGATTGGCTAGCACCTGCCCCCCCAGGGCTTCAATTTTCTCCACCCAGGGCCGAAAGATCATCTCCCCCACCGTGCCCCGACACCAGCGCACATCAAAGTCGGGCTGGTGGGCCAAAATAAAGTAGTACAACATGCCGATGGCCGCCGCCGCCGAACATTGCTCCCCCGGCGCAAAGAGTCCCACCAGTAACATCGGCTCAAAGGCATCCCGATACAGCCGTTCCGATACACCATATTGCCTAAACAGCTCCCGCGCACTCATGCCGTCATAGCGCTTCCAGGCCTCGTCAGAATTATCAAAGTCCACCACCGCATAGAGCAACGGCAGCGCCGACAGCCGATCCACCAGGGGCAGCCGCTTAAACTGGGTATAGACAAAGGTGCCCAGGGGACTGGGCAGGTAGGGCATGGCCTGGAACAGGGGCGACTCCACCTCTAAACCTGCCGGGGAATATTGGGAGGACCGGGTGTAGGGGGTGAAGGGTTGCAGGCCCAGCTCATCCACCAGGGAAAAAATATTGTTGTAGGGATACCAAAAGCCGTGGATGCCTGCCTCTACGGAACGTCCGCCGGGGGTTTTCCAACCTGCCACCAGGCCACCGGGCTGGGGTCCGGCCTCCAGCAACGTCACCTCGTAACCCTGTTTGGCTAAATGATAGGCGGCCCCCAGTCCGGCCCAACCAGCGCCGACGACAATGACTTTTTTCTGATTGGCGATGGGGCTCATGGACTGGCTCGATAGATTACATTTATCCGGATATTCTACATAGATTTTAAAGAAATCACCCCCAAAGGTACTGCCAATGAGGAACCGAGCCGCCACATTGTAAACAGAGCGCGTGAGGGTATTATGCTGGCAAAAGTTTCAGAACAACGGATGCATGCTGTTCGATGGGTCTTGATCCTAGCCTGGGGCCTATTAATTCTGTCTCTATTTTATGATCCAATTTCTCCTGGGCTGACGGACCCGAACCATGGCTGGAGTTTCCTGAAAGATCACACCCTGGAGATGGCCCAAGACCCTAGTCGGTGTATTAAGGTGCAGGATGCCTGTGTGCCCCTGGCCTCTTCCTATGCCATTGGGGCGCGGATCTTTTGGGGCATGGTGGTCCCCTGCGGCATCTTTATTGTCTTTGTCTTTGGCCATGAAACCTGGCGGCGGATCTGTCCGTTATATTTCTTTTCCCAAATTCCACGGGCCTTGGGCATTCCCCCTCGGACATCGATTACGTCTTTCCCTTGGTTAGAACGCAATCACCTCTACCTCCAGTTTGGCCTCTTCTTTTTGGGCCTCAATGGCCGCATTCTGTTGGTCAATTCTGTACGGCCCATCCTGGGGTCATTTTTGGTACTCACCCTTCTCAGCTCAGCAGGGGTAGTGTGGCTATTGGGGGGCCGCAGCTGGTGTCACTATGTGTGTCCCTTTGGCATGGTACAAACCGTGTTCACGGGACCCCGTGGACTGTTGGATAGTCAGGCCCATCGGTCAGTACCGAAGAGTTTGACCCAGTCCATGTGTCGCACCGTAGAGAGGACGGTAGAAAAGACCGTAGATGGGGCCGTGGATGGGTTGGGAAAGGTGGCCAGCAAGGAGAAAAGTGCCTGTATCTCCTGCAAAGCTTCCTGCATGGATATTGATAGTGAGAAGGCTTACTGGGACCATCTCCAGAAACCGGGACGGCGCTTGGTGCAGTATGGCTACCTGGGCCTAGTGGTGGGTTACTTTCTTTATTATCGGTTCTATGCCGGTAATTTTGACTATTATTTTTCCGGCGTTTGGAGCCATGAACTAGGGGCGTTGGAAAATCTCTGGAAGCCTGGTCTGTATTGGTTTGGAACAGCTTTGCCGATGCCCAAGGTGGTGGCGGCTCCGTGGGTGTTGGCTGGGTTTGCGATCGCAACCTTCTACGGCGGCACCCAGCTCGAAAAACGCTACCGGGGATATCTCAAGCAAGACTTTCCCCACCTCGGCCCAGAACAAAGCCAGCACCGCCTCTTCTCCATCTGCACCTTTCTCGCCTTCAACATTTTCTTCATCTACGGCGGTCGTCCAGAAATCAACCGCTGGCCCCTAGCCTGCCAATTCGCCTTCCAGACCGTGGTCGCCTGCGTCAGCGCCATCTGGCTCTATAGAACCTGGCAACGCAGCCCTGAACAATACCTACGGGAAAGCCTAGCCGACAAACTAAAACGGCAACTGGCTAAACTCCCAGCAGAGTTGTTAACCCCCTTAATCAGTTGTTCCATCGATCAACTCAGTGCTGATGAAATCTATGTCCTCGCTAAAACATTGCCCCATACGGCCCAGTATAATCGCCAAAAACTCTACCAAGGTGTACTCCAAGAAACCCTAGCCGCCGAACAGGTCAACTCAGCCAATAGTTTGATGCGGTTACACTATCTACAACAACAGTTAGAAATTACACCTCAGCAGCATTATGACCTGTTGGCCGAATTGAATAGTCAGGCTACTGGTGTACCACAGTCAATCCACCCGATCTCGCCACCGTTACCTCGCACAGCGCTGAGGCAAGGCTCGCCCCAGCAACGAACCCTAATGCGAGGAGAAAAAGATTCTCCCTAGCAAGCTCCAACAGCTCTCTTTTTCTGGGCTTCTATGTGAAAGGTAATGAACCAAAAGGTGGTGCCGGCCTTGGAGTAGCCCTCATCCTAAATCCTTCTCCCTGGGGGAGAAGGACTTTGAGGCAAGACTCCCCTTCTCCCTGGGGAGAAGGACTTTGAGGCAAGACTCCCCTTCTCCCTGGGGAGAAGGGGTTGGGGGATGTAGAGCTTGCTCTTCTCGCAGAGTGGGCTCGAAACCTAGAACCACTTTCCAACTCATGTATACCCGCTAGTCCCCCCTGAAAGTGGTTCCGGCCTTGGAGTAGCCCTCATCCTAAATCCTTCTCCCTGGGGGAGAAGGACTTTGAGGCAAGACCCCCCTTCTCCCCAGGGAGAAGGGGTTGGGGGATGAGGGCCCGAAACCTAGAACCACTTTCCAACCCATATATCCCCGCTAGTCCCCCTAAAAAAACTTACCAACACCCCTAACACTCCCCCCGTTCCTGCAGATCTACCCATCTATCGTCATGCTAAAACTCAAAGTCATCAACCAAGCCACCAACGAATTCTACGAAAGCCACCTCCAACCCAAACAAACCAATACTCTAGAATGCCTCATCGGCCGTCACCCCAGCTGCGATCTCGTCCTAGATGGCCCCACCGTCAGCCGTATCCATGGCCGTATCCTATTCCAAGGCCACCATTGTTATTTCTCCGACCTCGGTAGCACCGACGGCTCCCGCCTCAACAATGAAACCGTAGCTGTCAGCCAGTCCTATGCCCTAACCACCGATGACGTCATCCGTCTAGGAGAGTTTACCCTACTGGTGGAATCCATTGAGCAGGCCAAGCCCCCCATCCTGACGCCAGCCCCAGACAAAATGACGGTGCAATGTATCCAAATCATCCAGGAGACCAGCGATGTCAAAACATTTCGCTTTCGGGCAGAACCGGCGCAGCTGTTTGACTATAAACCGGGCCAATTTGTTACCCTCAAGCTCAATATTGACGGTCAACCCGTCAACCGCTCCTATTCGATTTCATCCAGCCCGGCTCGGCCCCACATCCTAGAAATTACCGTCAAGCGGGTGCCCGCTGCCGAAGACGGCATTCCCCCTGGTCTCGTCTCCAACTGGTTGCACGATCATCTCACAGTGGGTGATACCGTCGACATGCAAGGTCCATTTGGTCAGTTTAACTGCATCGACCATCCGGCAGACAAGTATTTGCTAGTTTCGGCGGGCAGTGGCATCACCCCCATGATGTCCATGGCCCAGTGGCTATGGGATACGGGGTCCCCAGCCCAGATTGTCTTTATCCACAGTGCCCGCACCCCAGCGGACATTATTTGTCGGCAGCGGCTAGAGTTAATGGCCAGCCAAAATCCCCATATGGAATTGGCTTGGACCCTTACCCAACCAGCGACCGGTGTTCCCTGGAGTGGATATCGGGGTCGTTTGGGAGAGATTTTGCTCCAGGCAATTGTGCCAGATTATAAGCAGTTCACCACCTTTGTCTGTGGCCCCCAGGGGTTTATGGGCAGTACCAAGGCCCTGTTCAGCAGTCTAGGCTTTCCGATGGAGAATTACTTTGAAGAAAGTTTTGGCGGCACGAAAGCACGCAAATCAGTTGCGTCCAAGCAAGCTGCGCCCCAGCCAGCTTTCCAGCCAGCTTTCCAGCCAGCTTTAGAGGCCAAGCCTGCTGTGATTACCCAGCTTCAGGCACCGACAGCGGCACCGGCACCGGTTGTATCGGGTGAGCCCATGGTGGTGTTTGCGAAGTCCAACAAGGAGGTCAGCTGCGAGGTAGATGATTGTTTGCTAGATGTAGCGGAACAGGCTGGAATCGATCTGACCAGCGGCTGTCGCATGGGCAGCTGTGGGGTGTGTAAGCACCAACTCCTAGAGGGCGATGTGACCTACGAGGACGAGCCAGGTGGGTTGTCGGATTGCGATCGCAAACAGGGACAAGTATTAGTCTGTGTGGCACGCCCCGTGGGTCGAGTGGTGTTATCAGCCTAGGTAGCGAACCTAGGCCACTTTCAGAGCTTCGCTCAACACCAGCCGAGCCAACGGGGATTTCCCCCCTAAACCACGGTGGACCGCTTCAAATGCCTTCAAAACCGTCGATTTATGCCTAGCATCCTGAATGTTCTCAGCGGCCAGCAGCCCTTCCGTCAATATAATCTGGGCAAATTGCTTATCTTCCAGTTGGCCAGCAGCGTCGGCCACATCGCTCAGGGCCGACGCCTTAGCCCAGTTATCCTGAATCGCTTTGGCAGCGGCCAGGGCATCGTCTAACGCAGTGCAGGACAGAGGCTGATCGCCTATCTTGGCATAGGCCGTAGCAATCTGACTCAACACCGCCGACTTGGCCCCATTGCCCTGAATAGCTTGGGCAATTTCAAACACCTCACCCAACATAGCCTGGGCCGATTGCCGATCGGTCAATTGACTAGCAGCGATGGTAATCTCACCCAACACCGTTGACTGAGTCCAGTCTCCCTGAATCGCTTTGGCAGCCTGGATTGCCTCGCTTAAAACAACCTTAGTCAACCGCTCTTTCTCTGATCCACCAGACATAATAACAACCGCTTGCAACAGAAATAACCGGTATGATGCAACCCCTTTCCCTTGATGCCCAAGATTCAACCTATTAGAAAACCCATTAGATAGAGACCCATCCCGACCCATGGAGATATTATATCAACCCCAAGAACTCAGTATGTTTTGAGCCGCCATTAGGCTGACAGGCTGGGCCAGCCATTATAAATTGGTGAACAACTCCGTACAAGACCGTGGTTTTTTGGTATCGACTTACACCTGAAGAAACCAAAAAACAATCAATTTAAGCTAGCAAGAAGATAGGCCAACCAAGGAAAAATCATATTTCTGGTTTCCACTTTTATCGACCCTTTATAAATCCCCTGCTCATGTACTGACATCCCTACGGATTGACCGCGAATATGCCATCCCCTCAACTCGGTAAAAAAAATTCTATTGGTTGATGCTTTTCAGTACCCGTATTTTGTCCAGCGGACAATGGCGAGCATGTATGTTTGACAGCTATAGCGGTTCCACCCCACTCACTAACCCCAACAAAGGTCCCATCTGCTCCTGGCCATTCAGGGCCAGCTCACTGTGACATAGATAAAGTCTCTCCGTCGTCCGTCCCAATAAGTCTCGCAAAATTCTCTCCAACCGCGCTTCATGCATCGTCTCCGTATCCAGTGCCGTCACTGGCCGCTCCGGCCAATCGCTCAAAAACACCTCCGCCCCAAACAGTTCATCTCGCCCCGTCAGCCAGCGGGGAGACCCGGCATCTAACCAAAACTGCCAACGATGGGTCAGCCGCTGGGCCCGATACTGAAATACCGTGGCCAGGGTCACCCCCTGACGCTCCCCATCCAGAGATCTCGCCGGATAGGGATTGGCCGACACCGTCCCCCGCTGCAGTAACCGAATAAATCGCCCCACAGGACTTAGGGAATTTTCCCCTGGCATCCCCCCATACAAATCCAACCGCTGCTCCACTTCCCAAAAGTACTGGGCCGTTTCCATCAGTTCCCTCAGGGCCGATAGCTGGTCGGTGGGTAAATAGTTGCCGCGCCACAAGAAATGCTGCACCGCCCGATCCAACATAATCACCGGATTGATCGGATAACGCTGCTGTTGTTTCTTTTGTTCGCCGAGCCAGTCCAAAATGCGACGGTAGGCCGCTGTTGCCTGGTGCCCCAGTCGGTCCCAACGGGGAAAGTTCTCCACCGGTAACAATCGGGGGTGCTCCACGTCTGGCACAAAGCAATGGTCAGCGATCAATTCCGAGCGCACCGGGTCAATGTGGGTCAGGTCAAACCAGGGCAGACTGGCTTCGGTATCTGGGGTTTGGCTTAGCACCACCAACATTTCGGCTACGGCATCGCGGCTGACCAGTCGTCCCAACCCCGGATAAATCAGCGATAGCAACGTCAGTAGAGATCTCACAAACGGCGAACTATTTAAAGGTCGCTGATCTTTTAGGGAGGCGACAACAATTCCTTGTTGGCTGAGAATCTCGATCAGGCTGTAGCGGGCAATGGCATCTAAACCAGGGCCAATCACCGCAATGTCTGAGGGAGCAACCAATTCCCGGTGGACGACATCGACAATAAAGTCCGCTGTCTGTCGCAGCATTTTGCCTCGGGTGGTAGCGGTGATTAGCTGCACCTGCTCGGGCAGTTTTGTTACGGCCAAGGGGTCCTGCACCCACCGCACCACATCATCGGCCATGGCATAGCCCAGGCTGTCGACATTAGGATGGCTTAGCGGCAATCGCTCACACCCCTCTGCCAAGACTAGGGTGGCGGTTGGGTCAGCGCCCACGCCAAGGCGCACTTGGCCCCTAGGGTTGTAGGTAAAGACTTGGGGGCGTTGGGCGGTTTTGAAGACTTGGAAAAGGGGGGTTGCGATCGCACTATACTCATCCACATCATCGGCAGCCGTCCCGGCAAACCGGTCCAGCAGCTGGGCCTGATACTGAGCTAAGGGCAACAAATACCGCCAGTACAGCTGCGTCATTAACCCATAGGTGAGAAATCCCCGCTCCAAACACCAGGCTTGCCACTGTAATAGTGCGGCCCCCATGGCTGCCCACGTATCCGTTGGCACCAGGTTCGGCATCATTCCCTGCCGCAGCCGTTGGGTAATCTCTTCGGTGGGAATACCTGCCGATGCCGCCAGCTGTAATAAGTCCAAAGCCCGTCGCACCATCTGGGACTCTGGCCAGCCTTCTACTTTCAGCTCACTGGCTAACCGGGGTTCCCACAGTTGCAGGGCCAGCAGTTGCTCATTCTCCGGCCGCAGCTTGAGGGGAAACTGGGCCTTCAGTGCCAAAGATTCCACCAACAAAGGCCAAAAAAGAATCACTTCGTTCTGGATAAAGCCCGCTGGGGTGGTGGTGGTGTAAGGCACCTGGTCTTGAATCGTGGCCGCTAGCCGTTGGGCCAGCACCAGGCGATTATCGCCATTGGCGGCAAACACCAGCCAGGGGCGTTCCGCCAGGGCCGACTGCTGCGATAGCCAGTCAATTAACCGCTGGGTTTTGCCACTGCGGGTAGGTCCGGTAATCCATATGGACGTCATGGCCACTTCAGACATGTCTGCTTAAAGGCAATGGATGCAACGCCCGATGATAGCTCAGTTTTGATCGCATCCCAAGTATCCGTTGGCACCCAATACAGTATCTGACGACTATTACCTGATGCGGAAAACCCAGAATCCCCTAGCTCATAACATCGCCGAGTTCACAGGCCGACTCAGCACCACCAACATTCAACGCCAACATAGATTAAAACCAACGCAAAAAGAGGCCCGAAAGTTTCGGGCCTCTTTCGAGCAACCAATGATTAAGACACTACTAGAGGTGGCCAAATACTCGGACCTAGTTGACTAAGAAATGACCGTTGTTAACGCCACCAGGCCAACCACCAGAGCCGTACTCACAACACCCAAAATGACGTAGTTACGCTTTTCTTGCGACGTTGGGGGTTCAGCCTCATACATCTTGGGCTCGGAAGCAAAGTTGTTAAGACGTCCACCTTCTTCAGTGGTGTATGGCATAGGTATAAACTCTTATGGCGCGATTAATTTTATCTTAGCAAAGCTTGATAAAGTTTAATAAAATTATTTATCGTATTCAAAATATTCTGCAGTCCTGACCCGCAGCAGCCCAGATTTGACTTGATTTGATGTTTCCGAGGCAGCTGATCCCATATGCCATGTAGTCGATTGAGAAGGTCTGCATAAACAAGCATCCTGGGGCACCCCGGATAAATAGACCGTTAGGGACGTGGTGGCCATTTGCAGGGAGACCCTGCCTCCACCCCCTCGGGAGGCTCCTCGGGAGGCCCCGAGGGGGATCTAGATAGACATTCTAAGGTGGTGATACTAAGCTGCAAATGCTAGATCTGAGATAACGATATCGTTTACGCAAACAACTAGTTATCCCTTTATGCATTTCTCCCGCAGAAGCGTTTTGCGATCGCTCAGCGCCCTGGCCGCCGCGAGCACCCTGCCCCTCAATGCCAAACCCGCCCTGGCCGATAATAATCCCGGTCATGTAATTATTGTTGGCGCCGGTCTAGCCGGTCTAACCGCCGCCTATGAACTGCAAAAAATGGGCTGGAAAGTGACGGTATTAGAGGCGCGCGATCGCATCGGTGGTCGCATCATCACCCTGCGCTCACCCTTTAGCGCCAACCAATACGCCGAGGGCGGTGGCGAATTCATCGACAGCCTCCAAGTCCATCGCCAAATGCATCACTATATCCAGAAATTTGGCCTCAAGCTGGATCGGGTCATTAGCCCCACCCAACAAGGCTCCTATTATCTGGAGGGGCAAAGTCTAGCCTATAGCGATCGTGCGCTAGCCAAAACCTTTGGCTCCAACGTCAGACAGGACGAAAATCGATTTTGGACCGAACTAGCAACCCTGGCCAAAACCATCACCGATCTAGACCATCCAGAACTAGCCGCAAATGCCACTGCCCTGGATAACATCATCTTGTCTCGCTGGATAGACGACCTACACCAGGTGCCCATGGCCCGTACCCTGGTTGCCCAATACCTGCGGGCAGAACACGACGACCCAGAATGGTTATCCCTGTTTTTTTTAGCACAACAAACCGCCCTCTATGACCGCATCCCCGATGAACGGGAAGAAATGTATCGCATCCGTGGCGGCAACTCTCAACTCCCCCAGGCCTTTGCCAAAGCACTACGACAGCCAGTCACCCTAAACGCCCCCGTAACTGAAGTAAAACAAACACCTCTAGGGGTGCAAATCACCCATGCCAATGGTCAGGTTTCCGGCGACTATGCCATCATCGCAACACCGCTACCCCCATTGAGAACGGTACGATTTGAACCAGCCCTAACCACAGAACTGCAACAGGCCATTGCCGAACTCAACTACGGCTCCCATGTGAAAGTTATCAGCCAATTTAGCCATCGTTTCTGGCAACATCAACAGGCCCATCCACCCATCGTTACCGATTTACCCATGGGCTTTGTCAGCGAACCCACGGCCCACCAAACCGGCAAACCCGGCATCTTAACCGCCTATGTATCGGGAAAATATGGACGACAGCTAGGCGCAATGGCAGAACAGCCCCGCATCCAAAACGTCCTCTCCCAACTGTCAGAAATCTATCCCGATAGTTATCCTCACAGTGACACCTCCCCCATCTCAGCCACATCCATCGTCTGGGCACAAGACCCATGGGTCAGGGGATCCTACTCCGCCTATGGCCCCGGTCAACTCACCACCCTATGGCCTGCCCTACGTCGTCCCTACGGCCGTCTACTCTTTGCCGGAGAACATACAGATACGTACATCGGCTACATGGAAGGTGCGGTCCGCAGTGGCCAGAGAGTGGCATCAATCTTACAGAACAAAGCAACTCTTTAGTTTCGCCACGGGAGTGGGGGGATAGTCTGCCGTTACCTACAGACGCAATTCATGGCTCGAAATGGGCTCGAAATGTTTGTAGCGAGACCTGGGTCAATTCCCCACAGGTTATGGCCGGATATCCAAGAGGTTATTGGGTTGAGCCTAGTTGCGACTATAAGGCGAACGCGCAAAGATATATATGGACATGTCACGCTACACCGCCTTGAACGCTTCTACCGCCAGTCACTGCTACGAAAGACCGATTGAGCACCAGCCCGTTGCCCACACCGATGTGGCCATTGTCGGTGCCGGGGTGGTGGGGTTAACCCTGGCCTGCGCCCTGCGCCACAGCGGTCTCTCCGTAGCGATTATTGAAACCCAGAAGCAGGATCAGGTGGGGGACCGGGATCGAGCCTACGCGTTTTCCCCCATGTCAGCCCGGATTTTTCAGCAGATGGGGCTGTGGGAACAGGTAGGCCCCTACATTACCCATTTTCAACGGGTGCGCATGTCGGATGCGGACTACGGTAAAGCGGTTAATTTTTATCCCACCGACAGTCCGGTGGATGCGGTCTACTATGGGGCAGAGCATCGGGTACTGGTCAGGGCACTCCAGGGGTTAGCCAATCATATTCACCGCATCACCACTTACTACGAAACCACCCTGGCAGATATTCAAGCCACCGCCACCACCACCCAACTGACCCTAGAATGCGACGGTCAGAAACAGACGTTGCACACCCAGCTGCTGGTGGGGGCTGACGGTGCCCGGTCTAAAATTCGTGACTATGCGGGCATTCGCACATCGGGCTGGGCCTATTGGCAATCCTGCATTACGACGGTGCTGGCCCCGGCTAAGTCCCACCAAAACACAGCCTACGAAAAGTTTTGGCCCAGCGGCCCGTTTGCCATTTTGCCGATTCCTGGCAATCGTTGCCAAGTGGTGTGGACTGCGCCCCATGAGGAAGCGGCAGCAATGTTGGCCCTGCCGCAGGATGCTTTTATGGCAAAGCTGCGCCATCGCTATGGCGATCACATGGGTGAACTGACGATGATCAAGCCACCGATGATGTTTCCGGTGCGATTGATGCATAGCGAGCGCTACGTACAGCCGGGTATTGCCCTGATTGGTGACTCAGCCCATTGCTGCCACCCGGTGGGGGGCCAGGGATTAAATATGGGTATTCGGGATGCTGCGGCCCTGGCAAGGGTTTTGCATGCTGCCCATGCCTGTCAAGAACCCATTGGTGATCTACGGGTCCTCAAGCGCTATGAGCGGTGGCGTCGCCCTGAGAACTGGCTCATTTTAGCCATGACCGATCTGCTCAATCGGATGTTTTCTAACCAGGTGTGGCCCCTACTGTGGCTACGACGCAGCGGTCTCTGGATAATTGAACATACCTCGCCCTTGAAGCGGATGATTTTACGGGTGATGACTGGGTTCTTTGGCCAGCAGCCGATTGTCTAGGACCCAAAGACGCAAACAATGCTGCCGTATCTTAGAACACCTACTACGCGTTTTCACGCAAATTTTCCATCAGTTAGCTGAGGCCCTTCCCTTGGTAATCTTCTACTCTATATATATCAAGGGTGCTTGAGATCATTACATTAGGTGCATCAGTTCGAGTCCAACAGATAGCTACCAACAACAACATCACTACGAACAAAGTGACTGTTGGCCAATCACTAAGATTTGTAGCTAAATAATTGCTTTTCATCCCTGGTTCCCACCATCATAGGTAATCGCTGAAACCTATAGATAGCAGCAGCCATGGGTAGCGCAATCGGCCGAACTGCCTATATAAATAAATCTCATCTACACATCATCTGCACCGTACTTTCAGGATTTGTGCCATGCCAGCTCTAGCTACCTATACTCATCCTACTTATTCTCAACCCCTATCTAAGAACACCTCTGCCCCCGCAGCGGAAGATCAGAGTATTCAACGCATGGGGACTCGTTGTTGGAGAACCTTAGTGGAGAAAGGTGTGCCTTCTGGGGATGCCAGGGAACTTGCGATCGCAATTGTCAACTTCATCTACGTAGATAACCATCTATCCCACCACCAAAAGTATCTAGTTGGTCGTTACTACAGACATCTCTCGACCCTAGAGTTGTCTTTACTACAGAACTGTTAGACAGAACTGTTAGACAGGGCCGTTAGATCGGACGGTTAGACAGGGTCGTTAGACCCTACAGCCAGTTAGGCTCTCCCGTCAGGAGTCCACCGGGTAGTTGATAGGGTACACAGGGTTCATGTGATCAACGAGGGTAGCAATTGGGGGTTAAATCACACTAGTTATCCCGTAGTTTGAATAAATTTATGAAATAGCCTTTACCTTCTCTGTAGAGGCTTTACAGATAGATCAGGACCATGGCCAAGTCGCCCAATGTATTTACTGACGACATTGTTTAGTAAACTCTTGTTCTTACTTGGAACGTCGCAAGTAAACAACAATACGGTGTTTTATAAGATTTGTTGCTTCCTGAGTCACTTTAACCCACTGATAAGGAGGGGGATATTATGCAAGCATCTGCAGCTGTTTTATCAGAGAGAACACCACCACCCATCCGCAAAATATCTAAGCGTGCCAAGCTGAAGCGCATAGGGGCTAGGCATTGGCAACAGCTGATGAGAGTTGGAGTGCCCCAACAAGAAGCTAAGGAACTGGCCATTGCAGTTGTGCGCTACAGCTATCTTGCAAGCCGTCCTTCCAGCGAAGAAAAACGCCTCATTGGTCGATACTGTCAACACTTGGGCGCAGTCGGTCTATGGCAGTTAGACCTGTTGTTAGGCAGCTAGTCTTTAATAATTATTAACTGTAAGTTTTGAGTTTTGGGTTAACATTTCAGCCCAAAACTCAAAACTAAACACGCAAAACAAACCTAAGCCGATACCGCCAACAGCTCATCCAGTTTTTGGCTGGCATCTAGGGCATGGATCGCATCGCAGCCGCCGATGTGCTCGTCATTAATAAAAATTTGTGGCACGGAACGCTTACCATCAGACCCCCGAGCCACCATCGCATCCCGCGCGTCTTCGTCCCCATCAATCACATATTCAGTGAAGTCCACACCCTTGTTCGTCAAAAGTTGCTTCGCCCGAATGCAGAAGGGACATCTCATCCAAGTGTAAATTTCAACCTTTGCCATCGTCCTTTGACACCTATAGTAAGAAACTGCTGGTGAAATCCTAACGCATCTGTTCGCCACATTTCTGTCCACTAGGCGATTAAAAATCCACCCCGCGCTTGAGTTCCACCCCGCGCTCGGCATAGTGCTTATGGTTAAATACCTCGGAATGGGCGCTGGCCAGTTGAAAGTAAGTGGGCGGGTTTTTGCATCGGCCCGTAATAATCACTTCCGTATCCTTGGGCTTCCGCAACAAGGCCTGCACAATGGGCTCCTCTGGCAGCAGCTCTAGGTCCACCGTGGGGTTGAGCTCGTCGAGAATAATGGTCTTATATAAACCGGAGGCAATGGCGGTACGGGCAATTTCCCAACCGCGCTCGGCTTCCACATAGTCAATGTCTTGCTGCTGTCCCCGCCAAACGATGGCATCACGGCCACAGCGCTGGTGATCCACCAGGTTCGGATAGCTCTGGCGCAGGGCGGCAATGGCTGAATCTTCGGTATACCCCTTGCCACCTTTGAGCCACTGGATAATCATCACCCGGTGGGACTTGTCCTGGCTGATGCCAATGCCGATGGCTTGGAGCGCCTTGCCCAGGGCACTGGTGGACTTGCCTTTGCCATCCCCCGTGTAGATTTCAATGCCCTTTAGCCCCGGAATCTCGGAGGTGGCATAGTACTGGGGCTTCATCTCCGAGTGCAGGTCGGCCACCTCCAGCAGGGCCGGGGGGGCACTCCGCCCCGTGGCAATGATTTCTAAGTAGTTGGGTTTACGGCGCAGGGTGCGCACCACGTCGTCAATGTCTAGAAGCCCCAGGTCTAGCACTGGGTTTAATTCGTCTAGCACCACCACAGAATAGAGGCCAGATGCGATCGCACCCTTCGCCACATCCCATCCTCGCTGGGCTTCCTGGTGATCAAATTTAGTAATATCCTCCGCCCCAAAGTACTCGGCCCGCCCCGTGCGCACCTGATCGATCAGGTGGGGAAATCCGCGCTGTAGGGCTTCAATCGCCGCATCTTCGTCATAGGTGCGCCCCGGCCCCTTCAAAAAGCGCAGCAGCAGCACCCGACTTTCCATAAAGGTTTGAATGCCGAGGCCAATAGACCGCAACACTACCCCCAGGGCCACTTGGGATTTTCCCTTACCTTCGCCATCGTAGACATGGATCTGCCCAACCATCCGCTCTGACGTTTGCTGAGCGGTGCGAATACCGATGCCAGAACGAACCATGGGGAGGAAAAAATATGGAGGACAGTCTTAGATTGTAACGCCAAGAAATGGGACCATTTTGCGTTCTCAAGGTTGAATGTGGAATTGGGAAACGGGCTCCATTCCGGTCCAATTCAAACCCAATTCACAATAAAAAATTCAAAATTCACAACTATTACTACTATTTAGATGTTCTTCTCTCCCAAATAGGGTATACCCTAATGTCTGGGATTCTCGGGCAGGGCGATGGGCGAACTTGAGCCGGTGTTTCCGCTTAAAGCGGTCATGTTTCAAATTTTATTTTTATTGGTGGCCATTGCGTTAGAAGCCATGGTGCTCCGTCAGAAGATGCACCTTGGCTACCGACAAAGCGTGCGGTATGCGGCGGCGGTTAACCTGCTGACGGTGGTAGTGGGTTGGTTTGCCTTCTTGGCCATCGAACCGCTAATTGAGCCTCGGCTCCAGGCCCAGGTCATTAGCTATGTGCTGTTTGATAATTTAATTAACAATACCCTCAAGCCCCAAATGGGGTGGATCATCCTGGTGGCCGGGTTGGGAGCCTTTTTTATCACCCTGATGATCAAGCTCAAGGGCCTGGAACTGCTGATGCGGACCATGGGTAACTGGAAGCTGCCTGAAAAACCCAAGGACCTGAACCGTAAAGAGCGCTACAGTCGCTCCCGCACCGGCACCACCCGTTACCAAGAGGCGGCATCTCAGTTTGCGATCGCAGTGCTCCAAGCCAATGCCCTCAGCTTTAGTGCCATTCTGTTACTTTTGGTGTTGCGGTCTTACATTCTTAGGAACGTCGCATGATTGATATCCTGAAGAGCGCCGTCTTTCCTGGAGGGCTGGTCCATGATTGATATCCTGAAGGACGCTATCGATAAGATCCGCGCCCTGATCACCCCCCCTCGCTATCTATCCTGGCAAACCTGCCTACTGCTAAGCTTGTTTTCTTGGATCATGGCCGCCATTGCAGAAAGTAGCCTAGCGACTCCTTTCACGGTCATGTTGCTCAGCACCTTGAGCTGGATGTTTCTCACCATCGCCATCTGGTGGGCCTTGACCGACAATCCCATAGAAATCGGCGATGTCTCCCTTAGCCCCTGGATTACGGCGGCGGTGATGTGTATCTTTTTGTTTCAGCCCTGGACCCCCGAACGGCTGCAGTTGGCCATGGGATTCTGGCCCGTGGTGGCGACGATCCTGGCGGCCATTCCCAAATTCTTTAATTGGAATCTCAATTGGAAGCCCCCCCTCCCCAATGTGCGTCAGGAATTGATCGTTCTGTTGCTGCTCAATTTGTTGCTCAGCAGCTGGATCATGTTTTACTTTCGCATCCAGCATTGGTTTAACGACTACCCCAGTCTGATGGCGGAAAATTTAGATAACAGCGCCTTTGTCTATCGATTTGGGGAAGACAGTCAAGGCACATCCCAAGCCAATATCCTCCTGACCAGCGCGGCGAACAGTTTGGTCAAACAGCTGAATGATGCCCCCTGGCCCCGCGTGGAGCGGTGGCTGTTAAACCTGGACAATAGTATTAGTTCCTTGGCCAGTGGCGTCATTCTGAATACCCTCAGCGAACAGGTATTTTGGAGTTTAGACGCCCCCCGTCCCGAGTCCGTGGCCAATGGCTATCAGATTAAGCTCCGGGCCAATTGGCTAGGGCCAACGGCCAAGAAAAATGGTTATTACGTGGAAAAGGTGTGCACCATTATGCCCCGCCCCCTCAAACAGCGCACGGGGAATGAACCCCAGGCAGCAGCCTCCTCCACCCCGGTGGCCCAAGTGACTTGTGCCGACGAGACAACCGAGGTAGAACGGACAGTGACCCTGGATGCCCCATCGACTTAAATTCGCTTAGATTCTCTCAAGAAAAATACTAAAAATACTATAGTTGCCGATGTTAAATCTTCCTCGTATTACCGTAGTGGCCCGCAATGTATTTTTAGAGGTGATTCGCGATCGCATCCTCTACCTAGCTGGGTTGTTTGCTGTGGTAATGGTGCTGGCAGCAGTGCTGCTGCCGGAGGTGGCGGCAGGTACCGATAATAAGATCCTGTTAGACCTGGGGTTAGCGGCCATCAACCTATTTACCCTAGTGGTGGTGGTGTTTGTGGGCACCGGTCTAGTGAATAAGGAAATTGAGAAAAAGACGGTGCTGGTGCTAATTGCTAAGCCGGTGAGCCGGTTTGAGATTATTTTGGGAAAACATCTCGGTCTGGCGGCGGTGACCGGCTTGTTGATGCTGGTACAGACGGGGATTTTTATTATTATTTTGACGGTCAGACAGCTAGAGTTTCCGGCGGGTAGCATGCTGGTTGCGATCTTCTTTATGTACCTTGAGATGCTACTGATTATTGCCATCACCATCGTGTTTGGGGTATTCACCAGTTCTTTGTTAGCTACATTGCTGTCCTTTGGCACCTATTTGGTGGGGCATCTCAGCACTGATTTGCTGAAACTGAGTCAGGTATCCAAGTCTGAGGGTTTGCAACGGGTAGTGGAGGCAATGTATTTGGTTTTGCCAGACTTGGAACGATTGAATTTGAAGAATGAGGCAGTTTATGGGGCAGCGGTGTTGCCGGGGGCGGGAACGTTGGCGATGAATGCTCTGTATGGGTTGATTTATACGGCTTTGTTGTTGGTGATTGCAGGCAATGTGTTTACTCGTCGGCAGTTTTAGCAAGGGACAGGTCTCGTGCCTGCTCTGCGACATCTAACGCATCTTGACCAATCTATCGTTGCGATTTCAAATCCCCCAAAATTAGGGGATTGGGAACCATCGAAACCGTAAAACAATGTCCACACCCATCGGCAAAGATGCAGGCTAATTCGTTGAATGGTGGGCCATGCCCACCCTAAAGAATGTTCTCGACATCTAACCCAAAACCAGACAAAACATCGCCGCCATCAATCTGCTGTGGTGCTTGTAATATCTCCACAGCCTGCCCCGGACGATAAATCTCTACCGTTTTATTCTGCGGGTCAATCAACCACCCCAACCGCACACCATTTTCCCGATACTCATCCATTTTTGCCTGCAACGTTGCCAACCGATCCGTCGCAGACCGCAGCTCAATCACAAAATCAGGCGCAATGGGCGGAAACTTTTCCCGGTCTGCAGGACTCAGCGCTTCCCATCGACTGCGCTCAATCCAGGCCGCATCGGGAGACCGCTCCGCACCATTCGGAAACTTAAAGCAAGTGGACGAATCGAACGTATATCCCAGCTGAGTTTGCCGGTTCCATAGATTCAGATCAGTCGTAATATCAGCATTACAACGGCCACTTTCACCACCGGTCGGGGTGATGATCACTAACTCTCCCTGGGCAGACCGTTCAAGTTTCACATCCGGGTTAGCACGACAAAGCTGGTAAAACACCTCGTCTGACAGAATACCCATAGGGTCTAGGGTAATGGTGAAAGCAGTCATAGCTAAAAACGCTAAGATTGGCGGTTACTGATTCAGATTGTAGAAGATCGGTTTATGCCATGAACCACATCAAACCTTGGGCCACCCTGCTCACTGCCCTCGCTGTGCTGTTTCCCTCCACCTCAGCCAGCGCCTACTGCCGCGCCGACCTAACCCGGCAAATCGACACCATCGCAGCGCAACCCGCCCTAAAAAAAGCCCGCCTCGGCATCCTGATCGAAACCCAATCCGGCCAAGTCATCTATAGCCGCGACGCCGACCGCTACTTTGTCCCCGCCTCCAACGTCAAACTTCTGACCACCGCCGCCGCCCTCTCTAGCCTCGGTCCCAACTTCACCATCCGCACCTCCGTCTACGGCGAGCCAACCAACGGGCCGACGGCCCTCCAGGTAGTCGGTCGCGGGGACCCCACCTTTGGCGATGACCAGCTGAACGACCTAGCCAGTCAGCTCAAAGCCCAAAACATCAGCACCGTTAGTAGCCTCCTGGGCAATGACAGCCACTTTGCCGGACCCACCGTTAACCCCAACTGGGAATGGGAAGACATCCAGGCAGGCTACGGAGCGCCGACCAATAGCCTGATTCTCAATGCCAATGAGCTAGGCTTTACCCTCTATCCCCAGTCCGTGGGCCAACCCCTGCGGATTGAATGGGATGACCCCAGCCTCCAGGGGCAATGGCAAATCGAAAACTTTTCCCGTTCCGTCGCAGCCGGTCAGCCCGAATACATTGACATTGGTCGCGATCTCAGTCGCCCTATCCTGCGGGTCTATGGTCAGCTGGTCTCCGGTGCGGCCCCCGATACGTCCTCGGTGGCAGTGTCCAACCCAGCCAATTACTTTCTCGACCGCTTTCGACACACCCTGAGTCGCCAAGGCATTACCGTTACCCAAAGCGGCCTGACCACCGTTGACCCCAGCAGCTCGGAACTGGCGTCGGTAACATCCCCTCCCCTGGCCCAGTGGTTAGTGACCACCAACCGTAATAGCAAGAATATCTACGCTGAAGCCATACTCAAATCCCTGGGGGCGAGCAACACTGACGATGCAACGGCAGCAGGAATTACAGCAGTGGAAACCATCCTGGAACGGCTAGGGGTAAACCCAGAACTCTATGAAATCGTCGATGGCTCCGGTCTCTCCCGCCATAACCTGGCCACACCCGAAGCCTTTGTGGATACCCTCCAGGCCATGGCCCGCTCCCCCCATGCCGCCACCTATCGCAATTCCTTAGCGGAGGCTGGGGTCAGCGGCACCCTGCGCAATCGCCTGGGGGAGCTTCGCTTTGCAGGTAAAACCGGGGCCATCAGTCACAATGCCTCTCTGTCGGGCTACCTAGAGCCCCCTAATCATTCGCCATTAGTCCTGAGTATCATCATCAATCACTTGGATCAGCCAGGAGCTGTCCTCCGGCGCACCATTGACGATGTGGTCAAACTGGCGGCCCAGCTGGATGATTGCTGAACCGCCTTTAAACCACGGAGATATACAGGGGGCGTTAGTCATCTGGGAATACTGCAGGGGTGTGGGTTAATATATACTTCTTCCTTAATGTTTTCTTTAGGTTCCCTATACCTATAGACGTTTCTAGGCCACCCCCTACCGCCGTTGATTGAGGGGGACTCCTGTCATTCTCCGGTACCGCATGGCTCGCTTCGATTCCCGTCAAGACCACCTCAACCATTACTACCAGCAGATTCAAACCGTGATTCTGGCGCGTCAAAACCCGGTGACGGGTCTGCTGCCTGCCAGTACGGCCATTACCACCCATGGTGACTACACCGATGCCTGGGTGAGGGATAACGTGTACAGCATTATGGCGGTGTGGGGATTAGCCCTGGCCTATCGCAAAGTTGATGAAAATCTGGGTCGCACCTATGAACTAGAACAGAGCGTCACTAAACTGATGCGGGGTTTACTGTTTGCCATGATGCAGCAAACAGCCAAGGTGGAACGGTTTAAGCGCACCCAGGACCCGCTGGATGCCCTCCATGCCAAGTACAGTACCCCGACGGGTAGCACCGTGGTGGGGGATGGCGATTGGGGCCACCTGCAGTTGGATGCCACGTCGATTTATTTGTTGATGCTGGCCCAGATGACCAGTTCTGGGTTGCAGATTATCTACACCCGGGACGAAGTGGACTTTATTCAAAACCTGGTCTACTACATCGGGCGAGCCTACCGTACGGCTGACTACGGCATTTGGGAACGGGGTAATAAGCTTAACCATGGTAAGCCAGAACTCAATGGTAGCTCCGTGGGCATGGCCAAAGCAGCACTAGAGGCGATGAACGGTCTCAACCTGTTTGGGGTGAGGGGGGGCCATGGGTCGGTGATCCACGTTTTACCGGATGAGATTGCCCGTACTCGCATTACCCTAGAGTCCCTATTGCCCAGGGAATCGGGATCTAAGGAAATTGATGCCGCCCTCCTGAGTGTGATTGGCTTTCCGGCCTTTGCCGTGGATAACCCGGCTTTACTCCAGGCCACCCACGACGCCATCATTGAAAAATTGCAAGGGCAGTATGGCTGCAAACGATTTCTACGGGACGGCCACCAGGCAGTGGTGGAGGATGCGGAGCGCCTCCATTATGAACCCGGCGAGCTGAAGGATTTTGAACACATTGAGTGTGAATGGCCGCTGTTTTTCTGTTATTTGCTGCTCAACAGTCTGTTTCGCAATGATGGCAATCAGGCGGCCTTTTACCGGGAACGGTTAGAGGCATTGGCAGTGAATCAGGGTGGTTTGGATCTCTTGCCTGAGCTTTACTATGTCCCCTCGTCAATGATTGAGGCCGAGCGGGAAAATCCCCACAGCCAAAGCCGAGAGCCCAATGACAACATTCCCTTGGTGTGGGCCCAGAGTCTCTACTACATGGGACAGATGATTCAGGATGGGCTGATTACCCTAGGGGACATTGACCCCCTAGCCCGTCACCTCAAGGTGGGCCAAAACCGGCAGCCCATTGTGCAGATTTCGTTGCTTTCAGAAGATAGTGAGCTACAACAACAGCTGGCCAACTATGGCATTGAGACCCAGGTTTTAGCCCAAATTGATCCAGTTCAGGTGCGCACATCAACGGACTTAGCTGATCTCTATGCTGTGATTGGTTGCAATAAAAAACTCCAAACCACCGGTCGCCCTGACCGTCGTTTGCGCAGTTTGGCCACATCGCGCATTTTTCGCATTAAACGGGAGACGGTGGTATTTGTGCCAGCGTTTCTAGACCCCAGTCAGTTTTATATCACCCTCGACTATCATTTTTTAGTTTCCCAAATCCGCAGTGAACTGTCCTATATCCATGAGCATTGGAATGAGCCCGGTCGTCCCACAGTAACCCTGCTGCTCACCCATCGCATGTTTGAGCTGGGGCATAAGGCCATTAGTGATTCGCCCCTGTTGCAGCTGATTTTTGAGCTGAAGGATGGTGAATGTAACGGGGTGCCGGTGAAGGTGGGCTCACTGTTTCAGCTGATGTTGACGGCAGCGACGGAGCGCATGGAAGACGGACTACTGCCAGCGGCGAGCGAACCTCTGTCGTCCTACACCATGCCGATTTCGGCCTATTTGCCTCTGTCCGAGAGCAGTACTAAGCCCCTGTCCCAGATCCAAGAACTTGATTTGGAACGGGAAACAGACGGCTGGCGATTGCTGGAGGCGCTTCAGGCCTCTGATAACCTGTACGAACAGATCGAGTTGATTAGTAACCTCTGCCGGTTAGAACACCTGACCTATGACACGGGCTGGGGTAAGTTAACTGGGGAACAGGTGACCTTGGCTAATTTGCTCCATGAGCTTTATATCAAGGCCGGGCGATTAGAGCTGTGGGCCATTGTGCGCCGGGCGGCGGGACTACTCAATAAAATGGCTATTGGTCTGGCGGATGCGGCCACAGAACTGCTGGTGCGCCAAAAGCAAATTGCGGTGGGTAAGGCCTATAGTGAGGCTTCGTTGATTACGGATCCCCTGGCCCCTAACGATTTGTTGGCTAAGATTAATGAATTTTGCGGTGAGGACATTCGCGATCGCACCCTCACCCAAGAAATCCTGATCTATCTCAGCGTCCTGATTAACTCGGAACCCGAGCTGTTTGAAGGCCTCCTCACCCTCCGCGTCAGCTATTTAATTTTGCTGATCAACAGTGAGATCTGTCGCGACCAGTCCTGCACCCAGGACGAAGCCTACGAAGTTCTCATGGCCATGAGTCCCTTTGAAATCAAAATGCGCCTGCGAAAGGTTCTAGCTGGGTACGAAGGCCTGGATAATAATCTGTTCCGTCAAGAATCGATTCAGTCCCGACAGCCCAAAGCCGTTAACTGGGTGGTCCTCCCCCAAGCCGAAGAAACCGAACCCTCCGAGGAAGAATGGCTCCAGCGACGCCAGCGAGAGGGTAGCCTGAACCGGGTGCCCGAAGACTTTTACCCCAGGGTATGGCGACTACTCAAACACTGCAAAGGTATTGTCATCGGTGACAAGCTCGAACGCCGTAACCGCCTGATCAGCGAACTGATCCTGTCGGACACCACCCCCGAAGAAAAAGACTTTGCCCTGCGCATTGAGCATCTGTTTAACAAAATCCAAGCTCCCGAATACCGCCAGGTTAATGTGGAAGCCCTGATGGAACTCTCAGAACTCTTTGACACCAACCCTGAGTGGCAACTAGAGGACTATATCGTGCTGGATGTTCTGGTGGGTCATGCGGTACGTCTGGCCTGGATCGATGGCGGCGACCACCGTGCCCACCGCTATCTGCAAGACAAAGCCAAAGCCTGGCGCTCGTTTTACCAGGACACCCCCCACCGATGTGCTCAGTACATTGCCAAGGCCATGCAGTTTTTAATCGAAATTAACGAAGGGGAAATAGCATCTGCTTAGGGACTGTTCTGATTGAGGTCGCCGTTGTGCTTAAGAATGTCTTTCCCCCAAGAACGCCTTCTCCCGGTTAATGCCATTACCCAACGCTTCATCGTGCCAAGTCCCTTTTCGTGACAAAGACACCCTCCATATCATTAGAGTTATCAAAACCCATACTTGTTCTATTCGCCAGCCGCTACAATAGGACACGTTCATTTCACCCACCGTCCACTATGACCGCTGCGGCACCTGCTAAGACCGAGTACGAAGCCGTCATTGGCTTAGAAATCCATTGCCAGCTCAGCACCAACACCAAAATCTTCACCCCCAGCTCGGCAGAATTTGGGGCCGCCCCCAACACCCACATCGACCCCATCACCGTGGGCATGCCTGGAGTGCTACCGGTACTCAACGAAAAGGTATTGGAATATGCAGTCAAAGCTGGCCTAGCCCTCAACTGCCAGATCGCTCCCTACAGTAAGTTTGACCGCAAACAATACTTCTACCCCGACCTGCCCAAAAACTACCAAATCTCCCAGTTTGACCTCCCCATCGCCGAACATGGCTGGATCAACATCGAACTGGTGGACAAAAAAAGCGGCACCGTAGAACGTAAGAAAATTGGCATTACCCGCCTGCACATGGAAGAAGATGCCGGGAAACTAGTCCATGCCGGTAGTGATAGCCTCGCAGGCTCAACCTATTCGTTGGTGGACTACAACCGCGCCGGGGTGCCCCTGATCGAAATCGTCTCCGAGCCCGATCTGCGCACCGGGAAAGAAGCCGCCGAATATGCTCAGGAAGTGCGCCGCGTCGTCCGTTACCTCGGTGTGGGCGACGGCAACATGCAGGAGGGCTCTCTGCGCTGCGACGTGAATATTTCCATCCGCCCCAAAGGACGAGAAGCCTTTGGCACCAAAGTGGAAATCAAAAACATGAACTCCTTCAGCGCCATTCAAAAAGCCATCGATTACGAAATCGAACGCCAGACCGAAGCGCTGGAAAGCGGCGACGAAGAAATCATCCAGGAGACCCGCCTGTGGGATGAAAGCATCCAGGTCACCAAAAGCATGCGCTCCAAGGAAGGCTCCAGCGACTACCGCTACTTCCCTGAGCCTGACCTGCCCCCCATTGAGGTTTCCAAAAAACAGCTTGAATTCTGGAAGTCGGAGCTACCTGAGCTGCCTGCCGAAAAACGCGATCGCTATGAAAAAGAGCTAGGCCTATCCGCCTACGACACCCGCGTCCTCACCGACGATCGTAGCATTGCCGACTATTTTGAACAGACCATCGCCACCGGAGCTGAGACCAAAACCGTAGCCAACTGGGTGATGGGGGACATCGCAGGCTATCTCAATGCCGAAAAGCTAACCATTGGCGATATAAGCCTCACACCAGAGGGCCTAGGTGAACTAGTGAACCTCATCACCGCCGGTACCATCAGTAACAAAATTGGCAAGGACCTATTGCCCACCTTGCTTAAAGAAGGGGGATCCCCCAAGGCCATAGTCGAGGAAAAAGGACTGGTACAAATTTCCGATCCCGCCGCCATTGCAGCCATCATTGACGATGTCATGGCTGCCAACCCGGACGAGTTGGCCAAGTACCGCGCGGGCAAGAAGACGCTGCAAGGCTTCTTTGTGGGCAAAGTGATGCAGCAGTCCGGTGGACGGGCAGATCCCAAACTGACCAATCAGTTACTCGGGAAAAAGTTAAATGGTTAGACTGAATTTGGCTTTATTCAGCAGCTGTGTTATTTTGCCTACGGTGAACCATATCAGTCTTTATGGGCCAGAACAGTGAGTTAGACTCTCCGGGTTCACCACTCGAAAATCCTTGACTAGATGGACTTTACCTCAACTTTATGAATGTAAACTTCTAGCAAGATTCAAGAAAAATTGAGACAGGGGGTTACACCCCACACCCCATCTATGGCACACTATGTTAAGTAGATGCACCCTGATGGTTGGAGAGCTTGTATGCTCTCCTTTTTTTTGTCCATTTTTGGGTTCGACTCCGCTCCCCCATCAATACAGGCTTTAGCGGATTGAAATGAGCGTATAGCTGGCCTCCCCAAGGAGATGGTCAGCAGCTCATAAAAACACACTCGCTCACAATTTCGCTTCTTATCCCCCAGGAAAGCCTTAGCTATCTGAGGTGCTAGCTAGACTCCGCTCAGCTAGCACCTCAGTTCGCCACACTCCAGCCCCTCAAAAAATCCGTACAAAGGTTAACAAAGAACACTTTTAGAAATGGTCCTCAGTTAAGATTTAACCAATCCTTAAGGTTTTATCCCAGGCAATCATACTTGTGGGGTTTTCACCTGGGATGATTTTCCATAAAAAACCGAGTTTAATATGCTGCTTTTTCTAACCCCATAGATCAGCCTCAGGCACAGGAAAATTCCTGTGCCTTTTTAGTTCTGATATATCTCAACTACAGCCATGAGTTACAACTTTGATATTGTCGGCGTCTCTCCCGTTTGGAACTTTTTTAAATATCAGCAGTATGTGGAGCAGTCACCTAACCGCAGCTGTGCCTACTTAGGCAGCTATGACTGCACCCTGGATGGGTTTATTAAAGCAACGGCACTGATTTATAAAAAGCCAGATTGGGACTGGGATACAGTAGTGAGTGAGATGGTGAACTTTTGGTTGAATGCGGGTGATCGTATGAGCCAGTGGAAGCAGGAACTGGCCCAGGCGGAGGAAACGAGTTTGATCGTTGGAAGGGTGGCAAATTTTCAGCGTTTACGATCAGAATTGGAAGGGCTGATCGCAGATTGACCAACAACCTCGGATTTGGTGTGATGGAAGGCTTGACCATCTTCTGAAATTTAAACAGTAGCGGCTAGCCATAGCCTTTTGCCATGAACGCCTCACCATTACCCTTGACCCCACCTGACAGATGAAGCGTTTTATCAGCTTTGCCGAGCCAATCCTGATGTGAAATTTGAGCGTTCATCCCAGGGAGAGTTGATCATCATGTCACCCACAGGCGGTGAAAGCGGTCGCCGCAATGCCGATATCACCTGGGAGGCGGCGAGAGCCATGGATGGACCGTGCCCACCCTACCGTGGATTTGTCTGTCATCCGTGACAGGTCAGCAATTTACCTCAATGGCCTGGGCCATTGAGCCTATGGACTTTATCAGTATAAAGTTGATATGGCATGTATCAAGCTATACATGAAAATCCTGGGTATTTTGGCGAATTCGCTTCCTAATTGCCATCTGTGTTGAGGAAACTAAGGACATGTCAACAAATACACGAACATGTCCTTAGACGAATTTGAAAAATATTATCGCGAAGCAATGAGCATGGCACTGAACCAGCTACAACGGGTCACCCTACTCTCCGACAACCTACAAGACTCAGTGGAAGAGATTAGTGCCTCGTTGCAACAGCTCAATCGTACAACGGAAGCATTTATTGTCGATCAGCGCCAAAACTCCGATGATGAATCGGATTCAGAGTCTTGAGATGGGCTCTCAGAAGAACCTCTTTCCTCTAAGATCTTGTCTTGGAGGATGGGTTTGGGCGGCACTTTGAGCAATGAGAGAATTTTGGCATTGAGAGTGATAGGCATAATGGGCTTAACCATATAGTCAGTTGCCCCAGCGGCTAAGGCTTTCTGACGATCGGCCTGGAACGCGTAGCTGCTAACCACCAAAATGGGTAATGAGTGAAACTGGGGATTGTGCCGGATTGCCTTAATTAGGGTGAGCCCATCAATGTAAGGCAGCTTAATGTCTAATAAGACCAGATGGGGCATAAACTCCTGCATCATCTCAATGCAGTTGTTACCATCAGCCAAGGGCAACACCCGGTAACCACATTGCTCTAAAAAGTCTGCAAACAATACGCGGTTACCGTAGTCATCTTCTATGAGTAAAATGCGCCGTTGCTCTTGGGGAAAATTCATAGGTAACCGCAGCGCACTGGTGGATTCATTAACATTTACAGGTACGGTAACATGGGCACCGTGGCCTAACTTAGGCAAACCGACCCATCGTATTTAGTTAAGTATCTTTATCTTTAGTGAATGATGGGACGAGTAGGACAAAACTCTGACCCGAGAGAGTAGCCCCTATTATAGGTACAAATACTGGGTCATGGGTTTTCTTTCTATCAAGCGTACATACCCATGGAGCGTCTATTTATACCATGAATGCAGTCTGGAGCATGGGTGGCCATGGGCCAATGCAGATCAGACGACGACAGGAATTAGCCTTACATTCCTTCGCCGGTCGGTAACGTTTCTATACAGTGGTTTCAAGCTGAGCGATTCATGAACTGGACGATCTGTTGAGCAGCTTGTTCTAACACTTCGGGGGGCTGTACCAGGGCAAAGCGGACATATCCTTCGCCAGATTTACCAAACCCTCTGCCCGGTGCCAAGGCCACCCCGGTGGCTTCCACCAAGCGAACGCAAAAGTCGATCGAGTTATGGCTAAATGGTTCGGGCAGTTTGGCCCACAGGTACATGGTGGCGTCAGGCCGGGTGACAGTCCAGCCGTGGTGATGGAGGGCATTGACCATGGCATCCCGGCGGGCTTTGAAGGTGTTGACGGTGGCGCGAACACAGTCCTGAGGTCCTTCTAGGGCTGCGATCGCACCCCGTAAAATCCCCTGATACTGGTTAAAATCCACCGTTGCCTTCACCTGGCGCAGGGCCAAAATCAGCTCTGGGTTGCCGATGGCATAGGCAATGCGAAAGCCACCCATGTTGTAGGCCTTGGAAAAGCTAAAAAACTCAATGGAGCAGGTTTTACCAGGATCGGCCTGGAGCACCGAGGGCGCTGGCTGACCATCAAAGCAATGGTCGGCGTAGGGAAAATCATGGGCCAACACCAGGTCATGGGCCTGGCAAAAGGCTACAGCCCCAGCAAAAAACTCAGCCGTGGCCGTGGCCGTCGTTGGATTATGGGGATAGCTCAGCACCATCAGTCGCGCCTGAGCCAGCACCGCCGCCGGAATGTCCCCCAGCACCGGCAGAAATCCATTGTCCGCCAGTAGCGGCATCGAATAAATCTGGCCGCTGGCCAGGTGAATTCCCCCAGCATGGGAGGGATAACAGGGGTCTGTCAGCAGGGCAAAGTCCCCCGGATTCAACACGACCAGGGGTAAATGGGCCGTGCCTTCCTGGGAACCAATCAGGGGCAGCACCTCCGTTTCTGGATCAATGGCGATGCCAAATTTTTCCGTATACCAACGGGCCGCCGTCTGCCGAAAGGCACGGGTACTTTCAAACAGATTGTAGCCATGGGTGGCCGGGTCTTGGAGGGCGGTTGCGATCGCAGTCAACACATGACCCGGCGTTGGCAAATCCGACGAGCCCAAGGATAAATCCACCACTGACTTACCCGCCGCCCGCGCCCGCCCCTTCGCCCAATCCATATCGGCAAAGACGTTGGTTTGCAGGGGAGCCAGACGATCGGCGAAACGCATAAAAAGTTAAGGGCAAAGAGCGTTGAAGTCCTAAGCCTAAATTTTAAGCCACCATCCAGACCTCAAAACCCAAAACCCAACATTGGGGTTAGCAATTAGATCTAGGGATCAGGTTTTAGAGTCTTAAAGGTTATCCAACTCCAGCTTCAAAGCTTCCAACTCACTGTCCACCACCGCATCCACCGGGGCATCCATGGGCTGAGCATCGGCTGGGGGCAGCGCCTCCTGGGTGACGGAACCACCCGTCAGCTGAGCCTTCATCGCCGCCAGTTCAGATTCCACATCACCGCCTGCCTCTAGGCTGACAAACTGACTTTCCAGATCGGCACCGGCTAACTCAGCAGCAGCTTGGCCCCGAGCTTCCATGTCCAGAATTTTTTCTTCCATGCGCTCAAAGGCACCGACGGAACTGTTGGTGCTGAGGTTGCCCACGGTCTTCTGTAGCTTTTCGTTAGCCTTGGCCGCACTGGCGCGGGCCTTGAGCATGTTTTTCTTCGTCTTATATTCAGAAATTTTGCCCTCTAGGCCAATCAGGCTGCGCTTGAGGGATTCCACCGAAACGGACTGCTGGTCTAGCTGAGCTTTCAGGCTCGCTGCCGTTTCCGCATAGGTTTTCTTGCGTACCAGGGCTTCACGGGCCAGGGTTTCATCCCCCTTTTGCAGGGCTAGCTGAGCTCGCTGGGTCCAAGTGTTGGCCTCGGACCGGGCCTTTTCTTCCTGCTGTTCTACCCGTTTTTTACTTGCGATCGCACCCGCCACGGCCTGACGCATTTGCACCAGATCCTCCTGCATATCCATGATGCTTTGCTCAAGAATCTTCTCAGGATCTTCGGCCTTGCTGACGGCATCGTTAACATTGGCGCGGAGAAGTCGGCTAACGCGATCAAATAACCCCATTGGTCTTCCTTGTCCTTGATGACTTTGTAGTGGATTGGGCGAGAGGGGGTATTCGAACATCCCCCGGCATAGCACCTAACGGTAACCTAGCGCTTTAGTTTTAGCATATGTTGCTCAGCCCTAAAGGGATAGCAAACCGTCTTTAGATATTTTCTAGAATCTTTAAGGAAATCGTATATTCCGTCAGATTCCCCTCAAACATCCAGACTGGCGGGTAGACGTAATTGCGAGGTCTAGGTACATAAAATATTTTTGATGAATGCCTGGGCATATTAAGCCTAGATCTTTAATGGTTACTTACATTGATTCATGTGATTTTCTCCTAAGCTTGGAAAAATATAGGCCTATCTTGCCGAGCATTCTATGCTTTACCCAATTAAATCAACAACTAAATGTATTTCCTTAAATATCACCATAAAACAGGCCCGTCACGGGTAACTACTGCCCTATTAAGTCTAGCTAAACGGCAGCTAGGGTGGGTAGTTTTGAGTCTACTATTGACCGTTGCCTGGTCCTTTGGTGGATTTGTGCAACCCGTCCAAGCCCATCGTCCCCATGACATAGTTACCCAAGTCAAGCTCTCCCCCAACTACAGCCAGGACAAAACCGTCTATTCCCTAGTGCGGGGCAATCTTTTTAAGTCCACGGATGAGGGCAATAATTGGCAACGGATTGTACAAGGGCTCGACACCTTGACCCCATTTTCCACCCTCACCATCGATCAGACCCAGGGGCAGTTGCTGGCGATGGGCACCTATGGTGACGGCATTTTTCGCTCTGAGGACCAAGGAGCATCATGGCAACAGTCCAATGCAGGCCTAGGCACTCTGGACATTGGGGTGGTGTACAGTTTGCCCAGTAATGCCAAGGTGATGCTGGCAGCCGGGACAGAAGGCGGACTGTTCCGAAGCGATGACGGGGGTAAGAACTGGTTTTCCGTAGTCGGTGCCGACCAGCTTTTCTCAGTGATCACAGAGACGGAAGGCACCCTATGGGCAGGGGATGACACCGGTCTGCTGCTGAGTTCCAGCAACGGCGGTGACAGCTGGCAGTCGCGGCTGACCTTAGCAGAGGACCCGATTACAGCCATTACTGGCAATAGCAAAGTACTCTACGTGGGCACCGCCACTAAAGGCGTGTTTCGGGTCAACCCTGACACCCTGGAGGTGGTGGAAATCAATGCGGGATTAAAAGATCTGCGCATCCAGGATGTGAAGATCCTACCCGGTAACACCCGAGGATTGATGATTTCCAGCTGGGATCGGGGAATCTCCATTTCCCTCGATAGCGGTGAAACCTGGAGGGACTACCCCCAAGGTCTGACGAAAGATAAGCAGGCTGATGAATTTAAAACCCATCACTTCTCTGAAATTGCCCTGTCGAATAACTTCCTCGTCGACAAAGTAGCCTTTTTAGGAGGCTTTAACGGTCTTTATCGCTCGATCCAAGGGGGCCAACAGTGGCGGGAGATCGAAACCTTGGCGCGGGGGGTAGTGGTGGCCATAGATGTGTCCCCCAACTACGCTGAAGATGGCACCCTAGCCCTCTCCACCTACGTTGGTAAAGTTATGATGAGCCAGGACCAGGGTAAAACCTGGGAGCTGACCATGAATGGCCTGGAGGTACCCCGGTTAAACGGTAATTTTGAACCGTCCTACCAGGACCCTCGTCGTTTTTTTGACATGGCGTTTTCCCCTGACTATGGCACGGATAAAACCTTGTTTACGTCGGGCCTGTGGACCAAATTTATGCGCTCCACCAATGGAGGCAAGTCCTGGTCAATCCACAGTTTAGATAAGGAGGCGCGAGGTATCACTCTGTTGCTATCCCCCGATTTTGGTACCGATAAGACCTTATTTGTCAACAATCAGGCGGGGCTACTGTATCGTTCCACCAACGGTGGTAAAACCCTCAAGGAAATGACCAAACTGCCCTGGAAACGGGGTAATGACGGTCCATCCATGGCGATTTCCCCCGGCTTTACTCAGGATAAAACCCTGTATACGGTAGCTGAGACGGGGGTTTATCGGTCTACGGACGCGGGTAAAACCTGGCAGTCCACCACGGAAAACACCCCCATTGCAAAGGCTTTGAACCTACAGCTAGAGATTTCTCCCAACTATGTCCAGGACAAAACCCTGTATGTGAGCAGCTATGGTGGGTTGTTTCGGTCGACCGATGCGGGGGACAGCTGGCAGCCGGTGGCGATTGCCGATGTGGCTGCCGATCGCACTTTCTTAGAAGGGGTGGCCCTTTCCCCGGCCTATGACCAGGATGGTACGGTGATGGTGAGTCTGCGGGGCAAGGGGCTGTATAAAAGCGTGAATGGGGGGGAGACCTTTGAACCCATTGGCGATGCTAGTCTGGCCTTTGCTCGCATGTACAACGTGCCCTGTGCCGGTCGCCCCATTGAGTTTTCGCCCAACTACGCTGAGGACAACACGGTTTTTGGCTTTGGTGCGGCCAATACGGACATCTATCGCTCCACTGACGGTGGCGATACCTGGGAGATCTTGAAAACCCCTGCCGTGGAACCCCCTGCAGAGGTGAGTACGATTAAGCAAATTGCGATCGCAGCCGAGCTTTACCAAGGCAGCATACTTAAAGTGTCGTTAGCTTTGGCAATCGGGATTGTGACCTACATCGTCACCGGACTGCTGGGACTGGACAAACTCCTCAAAATCAATCGACGGTTAATCCAGTTTTGTGCCGCCATGGGCAGTTTTTCCCTAGCCCTAGTGGTGTTATTAAAAATCCTATAACCCGGAGAAACCCAATCAGTTCCCCCACAACGTCAGTTCCCATGGTGCCGTAACCAGGCTGACTGTCGCTTAACTTTGCGATAGTCAGCTAGGGTCAGTTGTCGCCAAGAAAACCACAGCCCATAAATCAGCCCTCCCAAAGCAACATTGCTAAACAGAAAAATATAGCCCTTAGGCGAAGCCCCCGTAATTTGTCGCCAAATAAACAGATCGAGACTCACTAGAATCAGCAGTGTGTTCAAACACCAGCCTCGACAAATGCGTAACCGACTGCGACCATACTCCAGCAAACTGGCCAGTCGTTCAGACCGCAAATAGATATATCGTCGATCATCATAGTCATCCCCATCTTGGTCATAAAACTGTTGAGCCAAGGTGGACTTCCAAATTGTATCGAACAGGCCATCCGCCACCCGATCCGTCACAATCCCCAAAATGTAGGTAATGGCCAGAATTGGCAACAATGACGGCAAGGTCAACAGATGCTCAAACGGCACCCAGCCATACCCAAATAGACTCAGCACCAAAAGGACCACCCACATCGTAGCCCCCACACCAATGACAATCAACTCAACAAATAGATCAGTGGTATTCACAGCAAGGTATCCCTAAAATGTAGCGTTGTGAACCATGGGCACAACGTCAGTGAACCCTAACAGCTGCATATAGCTTTGCCCCTGTAGTTCACAACATCGGTGATCGACAAAAGCTACATATAGCAAAACTATGTGCTGTGGCTTTACGCACATAGACATAGCTCACTAAATATAGATCACAACATGGGTGCTCTATAGAACTGTTAAATCCTGCATGATAAGAATCTCCTAGGAGAGAACCCCAAACAAGTTCATCGCGGCATCCTAAAAACGACAAACAACAGCTCATAGATAGAGAGTTTTTTCCTAACCCTCTATCTATGAGCTGTTGAGTAACCACTATCTGATTTTTAATAACCAACTGAATCCCTTTGTTTTAATGGGTTTCTTCCACTTTTGGAGTATCGTTGCAGGGTAGTCGCTGACCAAACACTGAACCATGCAACCGGATGTGCTGGCCTTTGATTTTGATGGGGTGATCTGTGACGGACTGATCGAATATTTTCAGACCGCGTGGCGAGCCTATGGCAAACTTTTCCAGCCCGAAAGCCCTGAACCGCCTGCCGGTTTAGCTGAAAAATTCTATCCCCTGCGTCCCGTCATTGAAACCGGATGGGAAATGCCCATGCTCCTGCGAGCTCTGATTGCGGGCAAAACGGAGGGGGAAATCGTGGCGGGCTGGCCAGAACTAGCGCTACCGTTTCTAGAACAGGCCAAGCTGACCAAAGCTGAGGCGGCCAAAGTATTGGATAGCGAACGGGATGCTTGGATTGCCACCGACTTGGATCACTGGTTGGCCCAGCATCGGTTTTATCCTCATATGTTATCGGTGTTACAAGCGTCCGTGGCAAAACGTCCCACCTATATTGTCAGTACGAAGGAAGGGCGTTTTATTCAACAACTGTTGCAGAAAAGTGGGGTGGCTATGCCCCCGGAAAACATTTTGGGGAAAGAGGTGAAACGCCCCAAATATGAAACCCTTCGTTTACTGACGGCCACACACACCGTTAACCATCAGCCCCCCACCCTCTGGTTTATCGAAGACCGGATTAAGGCCCTCCAGTCGATTAAACAACAACCGGACCTGGGCCATGTGGAACTCTTTCTGGCCGACTGGGGCTACAACTTACCGCCCGAACGCCAGGCAGCCCAGGCAGATGATCGAATTGATCTGCTATCGTTAAACTCGGTAGTACAAAAGTTCGATATGGAATAGGCGCACCCATGCTGGATCTGTCGAAAATTGCCCAGCAGATGCAGGGGATTAGTAATCATCTGGCGAAGGAGGCCGAGGCGGCAAAGGTGAGGATTGCGATCGCAACCCAACTACTCCACCAAGCCCACCAACAGCAGGCCCACTTAACCCAACAGCTCCAGACTAACCAGCTGGGCTTTGCCGCCGCCGAACCCATGGAACCCTTGGACACCCGAGTCGCCATCCCAGCAGCCCCAGAAGCCCATACCGTCATCGCCACCGACGGCTCCCAAATCAACCCCAGCCACCACGAAATCGCCTACTGCTATTTGATCAACATCGGGCGGGTGGTACTGCACTACGGCCAGAGCCGATTTCCATTGCTGGATAGCCAGCCCGAAGTGATCTATCGGCCGGAAGATCTCTACGCGTCACGCCAGTGGGGCATCAGTACGGAGGAGTGGATGGGGCATCGCCGGACAATGGCGGAGGCAATGGTATTGGGGGAGTTAGGGACGGAGGTAAGTGGAGGGGAAAAGGGAAAAGGGAAAAAAGGAAACGGAGGAAAGGAAAAAGGGGAAAAAAGACAGGGAAATCTCAAAGGCCAGAAGGGACAGCTCTCCCTTTTACAGCGGCCCCCCGTGCCCACCTTGGCCATGACCGATGGTTCATTAGTTTATTGGTTTCTGGATCAGCTGCCGGCGGCGGCACGGGACCAGATTTTAGAGCCCATCTTAGCGGCGTGGGATCGTCTCCGCGCCGCCCAGGTGCCCATGGTGGGCTACCTCAGTGCCTCCCGGAGCAGTGAAGCCCTCAATTTCCTACGGCTACAAAGCTGCCCCCATGACCAACCAGACTGTCAGAAACATTGCGCAGGCCAGACCGACGGAGCCCCCTGTCAGGTCTTCTCACCCCTAAGGGACGTCACCCTGTGGGCCACCTTACTTGAGCCTGGGCAGCGGGGACCGTTGTTCAAAAGCTCGGCAGATATTTTGCAGCTCTATGGCGACCATCAGGTCTACTTTTGCCATGTCCATGTGGGAGCTGAAATTGCCCGCGTGGAGTTCCCTGAATGGGTGGTTCAGGACAAAAAGCTGTTTGAAGCAGCCCTGAGTCTGACCCTAACCCAGGTACAAAAAGGATTTGGCTACCCAGTTTCCCTGGCCGAGTCCCACAATCAAGCCGTGGTGCGCGGGGGCGATCGCAGTCGTTTTTTCGCCCTCCTCGAACAGCAAATGCTTCGGGCTGGCCTACAAAATGTAGGCACATCCTATAAAGAAGCCCGAAAACGCGGCAGCATTGCTTGATGGGCAGAGGGCATCGGGAATTCTCTACATGGACCTCGTTGTTAACCGTACGTTCCTACAGATCTTTATCTCCATATCTCGTCCCCATATCTCGTCTGCCGATGTATGTAGTCACCGATCGAGCTACGGCTGTGAATTCCTTCCCCCAACCGCCGAGTCGTCATCTCTGGCACTGTACTCAAACCATCGATGCCCACGATAGCTGGATTCGTTCCCTGGCCATCGATGGCCAAGGGCAATACATCATCAGTGGCAGCGGCGATCGCACCATTAAGCTATGGCACCTGAACAGCGGGCAGCTGCACCAAACCCTACAGGGCCACAATGGCTGGGTGCGGGCCTTAGCCCTTAGCCCCGATGATGCCCTGATGGTCAGCGGCGGTAATGACCATGATGTCTGCCTCTGGCGGCTAGGCCAGGGGAAACCGGTGGCGACCCTCAGCGGCCATACCGATAGCGTCCGGGCCGTTGCCTTTAGTCCCGATGGCCAGTGGATTTATACCGGTAGTCAGGATAAAACAGTGCGGCGGTGGTCCGTGGCCACAGGTCAATTGCACAACATACTACTCACCCATCAGCATTGGATTCGCACCCTGGTGCTCAGCCCCGATGGACGTACCCTGGTGATCGCTACCCAGGATCAGGAAATTAATATTTGCAATGCGGCCACTGGTCAGATTCACCGCCGATTGCAAGAGCATACAGACGACATTGTGTCCCTGGCCATCAGTCCCGATGGCGGATTACTGGTCAGTGGCGGAGCGGATAAAAAAGTAATGTTCTGGCGGCTGCGGGACGGTCGACTCATGGGGGAACTCGATGCCCACGGCGGCGGTGTTAACAGTGTCAGCTTTAGTGCCGATGGCAAACTATTGGCTACGGCTAGTCGCGATCGCACCATTCGCATTTGGAACATGACCACCCGCAAGCTGCTCGACATCCTAACAGGCCACGACAGCGGTGTCTGGTCCGCCGTCTTTGCCCCGGATAACCGCACCCTGATCAGTGGGGACTGGTCTGGGCAAATTCGCTGTTGGCAGTTATCCCTGTAGTACCGTTGCCGTCGATACCACTCATTGAATAACTTAAGGCCAAGCTTTTCAACTCAAAAGCTAGTATTGAGGTAGCTGTTTCAATTTGCTGATAACTGACCCTATGGAAACCCTAGCCCTAACTAACGACAACGTAGAAAAAGTGCTTGATGAACTGCGCCCTTACCTGATGGCCGATGGTGGCAACGTTGAGCTAGTAGAAATTGATGGCCCCGTGGTCAAACTGCGATTACAGGGTGCCTGCGGTTCTTGCCCCAGCTCAGCCATGACCCTGCGCATGGGCATCGAGCGCCGCCTACGAGAATTTATTCCTGAAATCGCTGAAATCGCTCAGGTTGTATAACCCTCATCCCCCACCCCCTTCTCCCTGAGGGAGAAGGGGCGCTAAACTCTAAATCCCTCTCACCAGGGGGAGGGATTTAAGGGGAGGGCGGCATTTAGGATCAGGGATGATATCCTGATCTACTGAGAAAACTCGGTGAACCAACGTGCTTGATCTAAAGCTGATTCGACAAAATCCTGACCATGTGGCAGCGGCCTTAGCCAAGCGCAGCGGCGACTATGCTCCGGCACTCTCTGAGCTGCAAACCCTGGATCATGAGCAAAGGGAATTGGAGGGGGTGCGATCGCAACTCCAAGCCAACAGTAACGAAATTGGCAAAGCCGTCGGCATCCAGATCAAAGGCGGTGCCGATCCCCAGGGCGACGAAGTCAAAGCCCTACGAGACCAGGGTAACCAAATCAAAAAAGAACTCGCCGAACTAGAGCCCAAAGAAAAAGAACTCAAGACCAAAATCCACAACCTCCTACTCACACTACCCAACCTGCCCAACGACAGCACCCCCGCAGGCAAAACTGAAGACGACAATGTGGAAGTCCGGCGCTGGGGCGATGACCTCATTCCCCAAGGCGATGGTTTTCTCCCCCACTACGAACTGGGCGAAAAGCTGGGCATCATGAACTTCGAGCGCTCCGTCAAAATCGCCCAGAGTCGCTTTGTCACCCTGATCGGTGCTGGTGCCGCCCTCGAACGAGCCCTGATCCAGTTCATGCTCGACCGCCACACCCAATCGGGCTACACCGAAATTTTGCCCCCCATCCTGGTCAACTCCGCCTCCCTCACCGGATCAGGCCAGCTGCCCAAGTTTGCCGAAGACAGCTTTAAATGTGCCGACGACGACCTCTGGCTCACCCCCACCGCCGAGGTACCCCTCACCAATATGCACCGCAGCGAAATCCTCACCGAGGATGAGCTACCCATCAACTACTGCGCCTACACCCCCTGTTTCCGTCGGGAAGCAGGCAGCTACGGCCGCGATACCCGTGGCCTGATCCGGCTGCATCAGTTCAACAAGGTAGAAATGTTCAAGTTCGTCCACCCAGACACCTCATTTGACGAACTCGAAGCCCTCACCCAAGACGCCGAAGATATTCTGCAGCAGCTCAAACTGCCCTACCGAGTCATCGCCCTATGCACTGGCGACATGGGCTTTTCCGCCACCAAAACCTACGACCTAGAAGTATGGCTACCATCAGCCAACCGCTACCGTGAAATCTCCAGCTGCTCCAACTGCGTTGATTTCCAAGCCCGCCGAGCCGACATTCGATTCAAAGTACCCGGCCAAAAGGGCACCCAGTTCGTCCACACCCTCAATGGGTCGGGCCTGGCCATTGGCCGCACCATGGCCGCTATTCTCGAAAACTACCAACAATCCAACGGCAGTGTGAAAGTACCCGACGTGCTCCAAACCTACCTAGGACGGGATTTCCTTTAACCGATTCCCCCCCACCTATACAACTAGGACGGTAGAATGGTGCTTAGTGGCGAATTCCATAGCTTTCCACCACTTATTCTTTTTTACTGCCATTTATGTCTGCTCTGGCCCTGATCTCTGTAATTGCACTGCTGATTTTTGTACATGAGTTAGGCCACTTTTTGGCAGCTCGGCTGCAAAGCATCCACGTTAACCGCTTTTCCATTGGCTTTGGTCCCATCCTCTGGAAGTACCAAGGGTCACGCACAGAATATGCCCTGCGGGCATTACCCCTCGGCGGCTTCGTGGGATTTCCCCTCGATGACGACCCCAACAACGGATTTGCCCCTAACGATCCAGACCTGCTGCAAAACCGTCCAGTGATGGACCGCGCCATTGTCATGAGTGCCGGGGTAATTGCCAACCTATTGTTTGCGTACCTCGTTTTTGTCATTCAGTTCGCCAGCGTAGGGATACCCGAAAGCTTTGAAGTTCAGCCTGGGGTGATCATTCCCCAAGTTATGTCCACCACCTCGCCCGCCGCCAAGGCGGGAATTAAAGCTGGGGACATTATTTTTTCCGTTAATGGTCAGCCCCTCGATCAAGGCGACGAAAATGTTCAGACCTTGATTGACGTAATCCAAAAAAGCCCCAATCAACCCGTCGATTTTCTAGTCAAACGGGGCAAAAAGGAGCTGAACTTCACCGTTACTCCAGATATTTCCCCTGAAGGTAAGCCCGTCATTGGGGTGCAGCTATACCCCAATGAAAAGGTCAACTACAAGCGGTCCAACAATCCTATCGAGATCCTCAAGTTGGCGGCCGAAGCCTTCCAAAATGTCTTTGTCCGTACAGCCCAAGGATTTCTCGATCTGGCAACGAACTTTTCAGAAGTGTCAGGCCAGGTATCTAGCCCCGTTGGCATTGTGGACCAAGGCCGGACCATGGTAGACACCGATTTTACTAGCCTGTTTCGCTTCACCGCTTTAATTAGCGTGAACCTGGCCATCATTAACATCCTCCCCCTACCTGCCCTAGACGGTGGCCAATTAGCCTTTTTACTAGTCGAAGCCCTAACCGGCAAGCCCCTACCCCGACGCATTCAAGAAAGTGTCATGCAAACTGGACTGCTGCTGTTCTTAGGGTTAGGTGGCATGCTCATTGCCCGAGATATTTCACGTCTAGAAATTTTCCAGAACGTTTTTCAATAGTTTTCCAGAGGTAGAGCCATGCCCTACCCCCACTGCTCCTTCAAAACAGAGTTGGGGTAGGGATTTAAGGTTTAACACACCAAAATTTGGCCCATTCAGTCTTCAGTCAGCCCCCTAATCCTCTGTGACCACCGCCCAGACCAAACGCCCCCGCCTCACCCAAAAACGCCGGGCCTTACTGATTCTCGAATGCCTCAAGGAACTCTACCCTGAGGCCCCCTGCTCCCTTGACTACGAAAATCCACTGCAGCTGCTGATCGCCACCATGCTGTCAGCCCAATGCACCGACGCTCGGGTCAACCTAGTCACCCCGGCTCTGTTTGAGCGCTTTCCAACGGTGACAGACTATGCCGAAGCTGAGGTGACTGAGATTGAATCCTACGTCAAATCAACCGGCTTCTATCGCAATAAAGCCAAAAATATTCAGGCCGCCTGCGAAAAACTCATCCTCGATTTTGGCGGTGAAGTCCCCCAATCCATGGACGAGTTAACCAGCCTGCCGGGGGTAGCTCGTAAAACCGCTAACGTAGTGCTGGCCCATGCCTTTGGCATCAACGCGGGGGTGACCGTAGACACCCATGTAAAACGCATCACCAACCATCTCGGCCTGACCAAACACGATGCCCCGGTCAAAATTGAGCAAGACCTGATGAAGCTGCTACCCCAACCAGATTGGGAGAACTGGTCTATTCGCCTGGTGTACCATGGCCGTGCTGTATGTGATGCCCGCAATCCTGCTTGTGAACGTTGCCAGCTCTTGGAGTGGTGCCCGTCTGGACCCAGGCTAATCAAAGCCAAAACCTTAGCCAAAACCGCAAAATCCTCTGCCCAAAAGCCCTAGCCCTCACCCAGATCAGCAACGACGTAAAACATTTTTGCCAAAAATGATAATGTCCTCTAATATAAGAGACTGTGATAAATATCGGAACCTATAGGAAACTATCAGCCCCATGGCTAAGAAAGGTATGATTGCGCGCCAGCGTAAGCGCGAAAAGATAGTTGCAAAATATGCAGCTAAGCGTGAGGCCCTGATGAAGGAATTTGATGCCGCTGGCTCCCAAGCACAGAAGCTAGAAATCCATCGTAAAATTCAACAGCTGCCCCGCGATAGCTCACCCATACGTTTACACAATCGCTGTTGGTTGACGGGTCGTCCCCATGGCTACTATCGTGACTTTGGCCTCTGCCGTAATGCCCTCAGGGATATGGCCCACCAGGGTCTATTACCCGGTGTAGTTAAATCAAGCTGGTAGCGATCAACTTCAAAAGTCAACAAACTATGCGTCCTGTTTGTCTAACGTACAAGCAGGGCGCATAGTTTGTTAAACGTAGCTTCAAGATTATAGATTCAAGGTTTGATCGCCCCCAAATCTTGCATCCAATTCCCAAATCTTGCATCCAATTCTAAATGACCTATCTTTAAAGTCCTAGCGCGCTCCCCGTCAGGGCATATTAAAAAAAATAGAAATCGTTAGTAGGGGGCTGAGTAATGACAGAAAGTTCCAGAACAAACATCATTCAAGGCTCCTTACGCAACATCTTGAGTGACCATTCACTTTCACAGTTCCCTATTCTGTCGCCACCCTTGCAAGACAACCCGAAATTTGATCCAACGATCAACATCGCTTTCCAGGCTTTGCTCCAATACCGACAGATTACCTGTCTACTGGTTGATCAAGAGCATCATCTCCTAAAGATCTACGGCGATGCTCTAGGGATACTTAAGGATGAAAAGGACATGCTATCTAAGGATGTGCTTAAGCTACTGCCTGCGCCCCTGCAAATTCCCACAAGCATTGTCCTCAAGCGAGCCCAGGATGATGGTACCGCCAAACTCGCTGGCTGTTCCTGTGCTATGGCGATACCTGATAGCCAGATTGGCAGCCAGATTGGCAGCCAATCTGACACCGTCACCATCGCCGCCAGCAGACATAACATCCACGAGACAACAGAAGTTCTCACCGTTTTAATTGAACGGGATCAACAGGAGTACTGGGAAGGGGCAGAAAATTCCCAAACGACAGAGCTGATGGAAATGAATAGTCGTTTACGCGCCCAAGTATTAGAGCAACAGCAAACAGAACAAGAACTCGCCTATCAGGCCCAAGCGTTAGCCCGCTCCAACGCCGACTTAGAAGAATTTGCCTACGTTGTTTCCCACGATCTGCAAGAACCCCTCAGGGCGATGACGGCCTTTTCCCAGCTATTAGAACAACGCTATGGTCAGCAGCTAGATTCATCGGCCCAACGATACATCACCCACATTGTTGACGGGGGCACCCGCATGAAAGCGATGATTGATGGCATTTTAGAACTCTCCCGCATCAATCACAAACAACCTACCCATGCCCCCACCGACTTAAACCAGGCCCTAGAAATCGCTCTGGAAAATTTAGAACTCATGCGACGGGAAACCCAGGCAACCATTACCCATGGGGATTTGCCCACTCTGTTCATAGATAAAAACCACATCATACAGCTGTTGCAAAATCTGATCGGCAATGGGATAAAATTTCGAGGCCCAGAACCGCCCCATATCCACATCACCGCTGAACCGCAAGCTAACAAGTGGCTTTTTGCTGTCCATGACAATGGCATCGGCATTCCCCACGACCAGCAAAAACGAATTTTCAAGCTTTTTCAACGATTGCACAACCAGCAAGAACAAAAGGGTTACGGCATTGGTCTAGCCATCTGCAAAAGAATTGTTGAACATCATCAAGGCGACATATGGCTGGAATCTTCCCCCGGAGAAGGGGCAATCTTCTATTTCACCCTTACCGTCAATGATTGCCAAAAAGAAGTTTAAGGTTTGCTTCTGCGACAACCTAATTCCCTCTAGGCTCGTTAGGATAATTCACATGGTGCCCAATCAGCATCAATATAGCTGACCAATGAGATGGACGTAACTATTCTTCTAGTAGAAGATTCACCTACCGATGCAGCTATTTTATCTGCGGCCCTGGATGATGTCGGCTGTCAGTGGCCTATCCAAATCGCTCAAACGGGTGACGACGCTTTAGCCCTGCTAGGACAAATTGACTGTAGGTCCCATGTCCATCCCCAGCTAATTTTGCTTGACTTAAATCTGCCGGGCAAAACCGGTCATGAAGTGCTTCGAGAAATCAAACGGAACGAGGTATGGCAGGCTATCCCCACCATCGTGCTATCCAGCTCTGCCACTCCAAATGATATCTATAAAAGCTATCAACTCCACGCGAATGCTTACATCACTAAGCCCACGAATTTTAGTGATTATCAGCTAATGGCTCAAAAAATTTACGACTTTTGGCTCAAAACAGCACAGTTACCAGCCCGTACCTAGGCGAGATAACCGCTGATGATAATCAATCAGTGATCCATAGGCAAACACCCGACACCCATAGCATTAATTCATCTTAAGCTCTGTATAACTAAAATACCATCCAGGTGTTACGCAACTGGCCTAAGAATAGGTATTTTTGCGATATACAATTTATATCGAGTTTTCTTACTATATTTTTAACAACATTCGGACAGTTTTTGATGGCCAACGGTAGAATGCGGGTTTCAGCCCTCTTCCGTAGCAACTCGGTTAACGAGAAATCAAGGGTTTCAGCACTTGTCCAAAAAAGTGTCCGAACTATTGTTTAAACCACTTGAGATAGACCAGCCAGTGTAGGTTAGCTGCATATACTCAACTCTTTTTTACAACCCATTTATCTATCACATATACCTTTACGGAAACCCCTATGACGGCAGGAATCGATGCATTGCTGATTGAAGATAATCTGTCGGATGCGCAACTCTTTCAAGAGCTTTTAACATCATCTGAGCTGATAGAAACAACGTTATATCATGCTGAACGCTTCAATGAAGCCATCCAGGCCTTGGCAGCTAACAACAATAACTTTGATGTGGTGCTATTGGACCTGTGTCTACCGGATGGCCAAGGTGTAGAACTGGTTAAGCAAATCAAAGCGTTAGTGCCCAAGATACCGGTCGTGGTGCTCACTGGCATTCAAGATCAAAATGTTGCCATTGCCGCCCTAAAAGAAGGGGCTCAAGACTATTTAGTCAAGTCAGATACGTTCTCTCCCGAACGGATCAAACGCTTAGGGTACGTAGATGTCGGCAATTTATTGGCTAAGACTATTCAATATGCCATTGAGCGTACGGAACTCACGAAGAAGCTGGAAATTAGTGAAGAACGCTATGCCCTAGCGGTTCAAGGAGCTAATGACGGCATTTGGGACTGGGATCTGAAAGCGGACACCATCTGTTATTCCCGCCGCTGGAAAACAATGTTAGGTCTAGACAACAGTGACATTAGCGATAGCCCAGAGGAGTGGTTATCTCGAATCTATGCTGACGATCGGTCTGACTTTGAGCGCAAGCTGCAGGAACACCTGGATTTTCATTGGGTAAACTTTGCATGTGAGTATCGAATTTTACATAGTGATGGCAGCTATCGCTGGATGTTAACCCGTGGCATGGCGCTGTGGGACGAAACGGGATCTCCGTATCGGATTGCCGGTTCTCAAACGGACATCACTGAGCGTAAGGAGCTAGAGCAATCTTTATATAAGGAAAAAGAACTGGCCCAAATCACCCTTCATTCCATCGGCGATGCCGTTATTACAACGGATGAGTACGGCCATATTAAAGACTTTAATCCGGTGGCGGAGAAGCTAACTGGATGGAAAGCAAAGGAGGCCAGACAGCGTTCGATTTCAGAGGTATGTCATATTGTTGATAGTAATACCGGACAACCACTGCAAAATCCGGCGCTGCAAGCCATAAAAGAGAAAAAAGTCATCAGCTTAAGTAATCACCCTACGTTGATTTCAAAAACAGGCGAAGAGTTTGGCATTGGTGACTCAGCTGCGCCAATTCGCTCCGCCACAGGAGAGGTTTTGGGCACCGTGCTTGTTTTTCATGATGTGACAGAGGAACGGGGCAGGGCAAAACAACTGGCTTGGCAAGCGACCCACGATTCCCTAACGGAGCTACTCAATCGAAAAAAGTTCATTCACTCCCTAGATGAGGCCATTGATCAGCTGATGGAGCAAGAGTCTCAACACATGCTGTGCTACATGGACTTGGACCATTTTAAGGCGGTGAATGATACCTGTGGCCATGCGGCGGGAGACCAGCTGTTGCGTCAGGTGGCAGACCTGTGGCGGGGGCAAATTCGTCAGACAGATATCTTGGCACGACTAGGGGGAGATGAATTTGGCTTGCTGCTGTATAACTGTCAGTTGAGCCGTGCTACCCAAATTGCTGACTCATTTTGCCAAAGTATTCAAAGATATCGCTTTATGTATGATGGCAAGGTGTTTAATATTGGTGTTAGCGTTGGTATTGTTCCCATTAATTCCCACACCACCAGTAGTGAGCAGGTGATGCGACTGGCGGACACGGCCTGCTATGCGGCTAAAAATAAAGGTCGCAATCGGGTGCAGGTCTATCACCCAGACGACGACGGGATTCATCGTCAGACAGAAGATATTCAGTGGTTTTCTCGGGTGACTGAGGCCTTAGATGAGAATCAGTTTCAGCTTTACTACCAGACCATTGAGGCCGCTGTTCCAGGGGCTTCGGATACTCGATTGTGCGAAATTCTACTGCGCTTGCCCCATCCTCAAACGGGAGAGATTTCACCGCCGATGGCATTTTTGCCAACGGCTGAGCGTTATAACCTCATGCCTCGGATTGATCGATGGGTGGTGGAAAGTTTTTTTACCTACTTGGCATCTCATCCACCTATTCCTAAGACTATTTACAGCGTGAACCTATCGGGCTCTAGTATCAATGATGAGAGCTTCATTGACTTCTTGGAGGAGCAGCTAAGAAAGTATCCGGTCAATCCCCAAATACTCTGTTTTGAGATTACGGAAACCCTGGCCATTGCTAACCTGCAAAAAGCGGTTGACCTGATCTTAAAGCTAAAAAAATTGGGCTGTCACTTTGCCCTGGATGATTTTGGTAGCGGCATGTCTTCGTTTAACTATTTAAAGCACCTACCCGTGGACTATCTTAAAATTGATGGCACCTTTGTTAAAGAATCCCCGACGGATGAGGTTCTGTGCGCCATGCTGCAATCGATTAATCACATTGGCCACATTATGGGGTTAAAAACAATTGCTGAATATGTGGAAAACACAGCTGTCCTAGAAAAAGTGCAGACCCTGGGGATAGACTACGCCCAGGGCTATGCCATTAGCCGTCCTCAGCCGCTCCTGTAGGGCTGAATCAGTTTTTTCCTGGGGATTCCGACCAGATTGTGGCAGCGCAAGATTTAGGCGTTGCTGATCCTTGAGATGATTTCATCGGCAAGATACTGGCATAGAGCATGGCTAACAGACCGGTTCGTCCTTTAAATCAGCAACGGCGAAATTCAGGCTCAGTCGGGGTCTTCAGAAAGAGCATTGCGCCATATTTCTTTAATATCGCTATGGGCCCATAGCTCACAACATCGGTAATCGCTGAAAGCCTTAGCTAACAATAGCTATATGGGGTGTAATCGGCTGAATGAATTTAACCAATGGCGATATTGCCATGGCTAAAGCAGGGAAAGACGTTACGCTTACTGAAAAACGTGAGAATCGTAGCTATGTTTGCTAGGATTGCCCCTATGCTCTGACTAATTGTTCCTAGGCTATAAGCTAATTGGCTTGGGGCAAAATGGCGACAGGTGATAGGGGCACGTCTCTGACAGGTGTTTGAGTATGCGTTATTGGGAGTTTTTAATTCAGCAGGAAGGGGATCAAACCTGGCTGCCTTTAGAAACAAGACAGGTGGAAATATTGGAAGGTCGCTATCGCATGGCTGCGTATACCAGCTATGACGACACGCCTGTTGAGGTGCGGGTCAGCCAGCTACTGCTAGAGGAGATGCCCCCTCGACGCCGGGTGCGTAAGCGTAAGTCCATGACCAATGATTCTGGATTGCTGGCTATTTTTCCGTTCATGCAACTGAACCCTGGTCGCTGGGAGATTGATTGTAATAGTCCCGATGTGATTGATGATTTTTTGGGGGAGGCTTGGCATTATTCGGTTCAGCTGCAGGTTACGCCTCGGGATGAGGATGATTGGGAGCCTGACTGGTCAGACGCTGCTACAGAAGAGGATCTGTCCCAGTCCATGGCAGGTACGGCTGAGGCTGCCACTGACGTCTACCTAAGTGGCAGCGGTGGCAGTGGCAGCGGTGTAAGTGGCAGTGCAAATATTGACCCGGCAAACCTTGACCCGGCAGCGGCGGGAGCTGCTCAACTCGCTGATGTGAAATTAGAGCTGAAACAGCAGGCCTATGTCACCCAGCTGGGGCAGTCTCTAACATTAATGGGTCAGCTCTTTACGGCTAACCCTGGGGATAACCTCGCCAGCTGTCAGCTTTGGGTGCAGTTACGGGATCCTCAAACTGCCAACTCGCTCCAGGAAAAGGCTGTTGATCTATCTCCGCAAAAACTACCTGCTCCATTTTCGGTGACGATTACATTGCCAGATGAACTGTCTACCCAGGTGATTTTGGGGGCAATTTCGCTACGGGATCGGGAGGGTAGTGCGGATCGACCAGCATGGGCCTCGGCGTCGTTTACGGTGACAATTGGGTTGGCCCAAATGCTGGATGCGATCGCAAATCAGCCCAACCTAGAATTCGAAGAAGAAATCTCCATTTTTCCAGGCTCCACCGAGTCCTTTGTTCCCCATGCCAAACAGGCAGAAACGCTGCTCACCTACGAAAATCCCATTGTCCCTAGGGAGCTGATCCCCTCTGAAGGCTTAACCCTACCGCCCCAACTCACCCCCCCCAACCCGAATGATGTCGATCGGCCACCAGAGCTACCGACATTTCCCACCAGCAGCAGAACCAGCCAGGAACCGATGGGTTCCCCAACTGCCCCTAAAGCAGTTGAGCATGAGGACGAGACCCTAGACAGTGCTGGGGATATTTCTGGGGATATGGGGGATAACCAACTACCCGATCAGGCAATTAACCAAGCCCCCAGCGACGGGCTTGCCCCTAACCAAGGGGCCGAGGAAATGACCGCATTAGACGAAAATATCCGGCTGGAGACAGCTAGGCCCACGGTAGACGAACCCCTGGCCTTTGCTGAGCCTCGGGTGTTTGATCTGGGCAACTGGATTGAAGAAGACGATTTAGACTTGGAACTGGCCGCCGCCGCCGCCGCAGAGGACCTGCCCCCCAATCCTCCCCTAGGGGAGCGACCCTTCACGACCAGCACGCTAGACGATGCTGACATCTCTGATGACCTGGAACTAGCGGATACAGCCGAAGATACCCAGTGGAATCCGACCGCCATCAACATTGAGCGAGCCTTTCAGAAACTGCAGCTCCGGGAACGATTTTGGCAAAAGCTGAACCTATTAACCCAGGATGGCTATCGTCAGTCCGTAGAGGTCAAACGGGCGTTGCAGCCTTCTGACACCTGGCCAGAGGGCAACCCCCAAAGCAATGAGTTTGTGGTTTACGAGCAGCAGCCCCAGTACTACCCCCCTGAGCCGCCCTCGGGGCAGCCGCCGCGCCGGGATCAGGGAAAAAGCGACGACGCAGCCCCCCTGCAAGTATTACCCCCCATCCTCGATGTGCCCATGCAGGAGTTGGTGGCCGGTGAATGGATTGCCATTAGGGTGCGCATGCCGATGACTGACTACCAGCCCTATGTCAAAGTGTGGATGAATGATTTGCAAACCCGTACCGTGATCGAGGCTCCGCGTTTACTGATGCAGTTCACCCCCAATGACCTGAATGAGCTAGAAACCCTGATGCGGGTGCAGGTGCCCAGCGGCTGTTTAGAACTCCAGATTGCTGCGATCGCAGTGGACATGACCACCCTCCAGGAAAGTCGTAAAGTCGTGCAAAACCGCCGGGTGATGCCGCCAGACGATTCCCTATCCGTATTTGATGAATGGTGACGAATGGCCCCAAGGGCAATAGCAGCGGGAACAGCACTATCAAATTACCCAATGCCGTGCAAACTTTCTAAACAATCTACATATACCGCATCAAATCGCAGTAAATTAAGTTCTAGGTCTTAGGCCCCGTCCAAGTGAGAATATCCAGGTTCCCTCATGGAAAACCTGCATTTCTGGACGTAAAACCGGTTAAATCTTCCGAGCACTCGCTCACCATTGAGAGATAGGAGACTTGATATATGGATACTTCCCTTTTGCCTCAGGTCATGGTGCCCATTGTGGCTATTCATGCATTTGCATTCATGATTGCCATGTTCCTGTATGTAGAGCAGGAAGAAACGTCGGCATAGGCTGGCCACCAGGCTAAAAGAAAGAGACGACAAAAGCCCTTTAATCCGAAAAGCCCTTTAAGCGGAGTCTGCTTAAAGGGCTTTTCGGATTAAAGGGCTTTTCGAATCTATTTGACCTTAACCAACGAGAACCACAGCCTTGTATAGCCGCACTCCGCAGTACTCGTGGACGCTGGAACTCTATTACCAACTGCTACGGGGGAGCACAATCCGCTGCATGTATTCAACAGATTGCCTACAGATTCAAAGTATTGAGACAATCCAACCCACAGCTAGCTCTAAAGTCTGGGGAGAAGGTCAAGGAAGTTTAGACACCTGAGCCTACACCAGCATAGGCACCGTAGAAAAATAGACCAACTACAACCAACACACCCGTGCCGGCCACAGTTGCCACAATCCAAAGGGGAATTCGGCCATCTTTAAACATGCATTTATCTCCTGTTGTCACCTACTCTCATGAAAAAAGTCTAGACGGCCCAAGGGACCCTCCATACCCGTCGAAGTTAGTTAAAGAAGTAGCTAGAAAATAGCAGACCTAAAACAAAAACTAACAGTAAACCCAGGAACAAAGAGGTCCGGTTTAACTCAACGGGCTGCTTATTGGGATTTGGGGTTCTATCCACGGATAACTCCTAGCGTTGAATAAATTGCATTGCGGCAATGGCACCCAAGAAGAAGACCGAGGGAACGCCAAGGGCATGAACGGAGAGCCACCGTACCGTAAAAATCGGATAAACAATGGGCTCGTTGGGGTTATTGCTGGTCATAGGAAAATTCTAATCTCAATTGACAATCAATTATGGGAATTCAACCCAATCAAGCGGCAAACATTGAGTTTCTGATGAATCAAAACCCAAGATTTGACGGTAGAGCAGGGCTAATTTCCAAACGTAGTAATCTGCTTATCGGCTTCGTAGCGCTTCTCCAGAATCGGTACCTGGACCTGATTGTTGGGGAAGTACTCGTTGGGGCGAGGGGTGCCAAAGGCGTCATAGGCTAGGCCAGTGGACACAAATAACCAACCAGCGATAAACAGTGCCGGAATCGTAATGCTATGGATGATCCAGTAGCGAATACTGGTAATAATGTCTGAAAAAGGTCTTTCTCCGGTTGAACCTGCCATTACACAGTCTCCTCTTAACAGAAAATAGGCGTTGACCCACATCCAAATTAGAGCCTAGAGCTTCCATCACTGAAAACCATAATTCTGGATGTGGAAAGGGTTTAGTTACATCATAGGGAACAGGGTATATCCCTATCAAGCGGCGATTAAGGATTCCTTCATATTTTTGTTCCCTAGAGGGTCATTTAAGAATGAATTGAATCGTCACCTAAACGGTGGCATCCTCAGGCACATAGCGCAGTAGATAGCCCCGCTGCCCCAAAACAAAGCCCTGATTTTCACCAAAAAATTTAATTCGGTAGAGGTTAGAGGGGACGTCCCCGGCGGGTTCATCCTTTAACCAGGTTTCACCCCCGTCGGGACTCATGAGTAGGGTGCCACTACCGCCGCTGACCCACATTTCGTCATGGGTGCGGTAGCCCACATCTAAAAAGCCCCAGCTACTGCCAAGTTCAGGCCGAACGGGGTCACCCCAGGATTCGTACTTGGGTACATCAGGATTTTCGTCGGGCTGACTAAACTGCATCTGACCACCTCGGCCAATCAACCAAAGGTTACCGCTGGTGGTGAAACCCATGTTTTGTAACCGTTTGGAGTTATCGCGATTGTGGGGCTGCCAGCTATCCTGGCCAGGCTCCCAAATGGAGTAAAAATTTCCGCGAGACGAGACAGCCACATAGCGCCCATCTTCATTCCGGGTCATATTTCGCACCACGCCCACGGCTGACTGGACCAGCGCTGTCCAGTTACGTCCGCTGTCTTCCGTCCGGTAAATGGCTCCCACATCGGTGGCCATTTCGACGGTTCCTTTACCCAGGGCTGTCACCAGTAGAGGACCGCCGGGCAGCTGAGCGCTCAGGGGCACCTTAGCCCAAGACTGGCCACCGTCGGTGGTGTGCAACAGCACACTGGGTAAGCCTGCAACCCAGCCTTCGTCGCCGACAAAGCTGACGGAGGTAAAGGTGTAGCGTTGTTCGCCCAAATCTAGGGCCTTTTGCTCCCAGGTCTTACCACCGTCTACGGTTTCAAACAAGGTAGAACGGCTACCCACTAGCCAACCGTGGTCCATATCTGACGTAAACGCCACATCGGAGAAGGTGGAGTCGGTTTCTAGGGCAATGGTCTGCCAGGGATTGGCCTCCAGGGATGGCAGAAAAAACTTTGTACAGCCGACGGTGAGAATTGCGATCGCAACCAGCAGTAATTGCTTGAGCCCGATGGCCCCTCGCTCACTAAAAAAACCTTTTAAAACCGTTTGCATCTCTAACCCAATTCAAGACAAATAAACAAATTAAGACATGAAATCCCGACTGAGCGCTTTATCCTGGCTAACCAGAAGCATGAAGACCCAGGGCCATTGGAGACCTACTTCAAGCCGTACAAACTCATGAAAAAGAGGAACGCTAACCCCAATGCACCAAATATCAAAATATTCTTTTGACCCGGTGTGAGGACATTGACCCCAAAACCATACCCCAGGTTTTCACTAAACCCCGATGGCTTACCCGCCGGTCCAATACTCATAAACGACTTGGGTCGAGCCCCACATACTGGGCAACGCCATTTCATCGGCAGCTCTGAAAACGGCACCCCCGGCGGAATATTAGCCTTACCATCCCCCTTAACCGGCTCATAGGTGTAGCCACAGGGACGACATTCGTAGCGATCCATTTCATAGGGGGTGAGGGGCGCTCGGGGCGCTTCAGCCTCAGGCGGATCCACCACCGGTTTAGGGTCAGGCTCAGTACTCATGGAATGTTTAGAAGGGTTTCAGACAGCATTGTGTAAACAATTATTACATATCAAGTTGCTTCTCCCGCCATCGATGATTGTTGAGCTGGATCAATCGGGCTGGATCACCATGCTGGATCGTTCTAGAAAAATGTGACCGAACTACCGGAACTATCTATAGATATTACTTAAAATTTTTATCGATAGTATGTTCAAGCCTAGCGAGATTAGCCTACACAGCTGACTAGAATAGAAGTAAGCTAACTAGGGGCTATCAGTTCCCAGAGACAGTTCCTAGAGAGAGAACCATAGAGCGCGCGTGTTTGTATTAACCGGATACGAGTATTTTCTACTATTTTTAATCATTTGTGGTCTGGTGCCTGTCACCGCCCTAGTGGCCGCTAAACTCCTAGGAGCCAAAGGCACAGGGGTCGTTAGACGCACCACATACGAATCAGGGATGGAGCCCATTGGCGGTGCCTGGATTCAGTTCAACATTCGCTACTACATGTTTGCCCTGGTCTTCGTCATCTTTGACGTGGAAACCGTCTTTCTATACCCATGGGCAGTCGCATTCCATACCCTGGGTGTTCTTGCCTTTATCGAGGCCTTGGTCTTTATTGCAATTCTGCTAATCGGTTTGGTTTACGCATGGCGTAAAGGAGCATTGGAATGGTCATAAAATCACCCACAGGTAGTTCCCTCATTGGTGATGATAAACGGGTAATGAATCCGGCAGCTCCGCCCGCCGTCACCCAAGAACTGTCAGAAAACGTCATCCTCACCACCGTTGATGACATTTACAACTGGACCCGCCTGTCTAGCCTATTTCCCCTGCTGTACGGTACGGCCTGCTGCTTTATTGAGTTCGCCGCCCTGTTAGGCTCTCGGTTCGACTTTGACCGCTTTGGTTTGGCTCCCCGTTCTAGCCCGCGCCAAGCAGATTTGCTAATTACCGCTGGCACCGTCACCATGAAAATGGCTCCAGCCCTTGTGCGCCTCTACGAGCAGATGCCTGAGCCCAAGTATGTCATCGCCATGGGAGCCTGCACCATTACAGGTGGCATGTTTAGTGTAGATTCCCCATCGGCGGTACGCGGTGTCGATAAGCTGATTCCAGTGGATGTTTATATTCCTGGCTGTCCCCCGCGGCCTGAAGCCATTTTTGATGCCGTCATTAAGCTACGCAAGAAAATTGCCAATGAGTCTATGCGGGAGCGAGGCATTTTAGAACAAACCCATCGCTATTACACCCGGGCCCACAAAATGACGGCAGTGGAACCCATTCTCACCGGCAACTACATTCGCTCTGGCACCCGAGAGGCTCCTCCAAAAGAGCTGATGCAAGCCATGGGAATGCCTGTAACGCTGCCTGCAGCCGAGAAAGCGGCTCAACCGGAAGGAGAAAAAACCAATGGCTGATGAAACAACGCCCGAGGCTGCTGTTGAGGCAGCTGGAGCTTTGGTGGAAGCTGGCCCCGTATCCCTTTGGCTGACCGAACAGGGATTTGCCCATGAGATTATGGAGCGCGATCACCTAGGGATGGAACTGCTTAGGGTGGAACCGGCCTTTTTGATCCCTTTTTGTACGGCGCTTTATGCCTACGGGTTTAACTATCTCCAGTGTCAGGGTGCCTACGATGCAGGTCCTGGCCAACCCCTGGTGAGTTTTTACCACTTGACCAAGGTAAGTGATAATGCCGATCGGCCAGAAGAGGTGCGGATTAAGGTCTACGTGCCACGGGATAAGCCTACAATCCCCTCAGTCTATTGGATTTGGAAGGCGGCTGACTGGCAAGAGCGAGAATGCTACGACATGTACGGCATTATCTATGAAGGACATCCGAACCTGAAGCGTCTACTCATGCCTGAGGACTGGGTAGGTTGGCCCATGCGTAAGGACTACATTTCGCCAGATTTTTACGAGCTACAAGACGCCTATTGAAAACGCCTATCGCCAGATTTTTACGAGCTACAAAACGCCTATTGATGCCGATGGGGAGTTACTGCCCATATATCGGGCCTTAATAGAGCGTTTTAAGTCAGACGACTATCCGTTTTCAGGCTCCCAATCCCTCTTTAAAACGGGTTGGGAGTTTTTAATATGGGCTTTAGAATTGAAACTGTACGACAACCATGGCCATGAAATGTCGTTTTCTACTTCCCCATCGACGGATTTGTTACCAACCAAAAGCATTATTGTCTGCTCCACAGGGCGCTCGGGCAGTAACTTACTGTGTGCAACTTTGAGCAATTTGAACTGCGTTGGCAAATCTCAAGAGTTTTTTCTCCCCGCGACTTTAGATCAAAACGCAGTCTATTCATCAGCCCCTGAACTCTATCGCTATCTGCCCAAAGTTTATCGGGCAGGAAGCACCCCCAATCGAGTGTTTGGCATCAAACTACATTGGGACCACATGAAAGCCTTAACTAAATTAGCCCGCACCGACCCCACCCTAGAAAAAAAAACGAATCTGGAAATCCTTAGTTTATTTTTTCCCAATCCACGTTTTGTTTTTATCCGGCGGGGTGACCTAACCCAGCAAGCAATTTCTGCCGCCATTGGTTATCAAACGGGAGTTTTTATAATCCCCAAAGATTTCCATGGGGAGCCTGTCAATAGCAAAAAGAAAGTCTTCTTTAACCCCCTCAATATTTATCGCTATAAACAGGGACTCCAAAGGCGCAATCAAAACTGGCTAAAGTTTTTCGAGCAAAACAACCTGCCCTTTTGTCAGGTGGTGTATGAAGACTTGGTCAAAGATTTTGAGCCGACGATTCACAGGGTGCTGGAGTTTTGTGACATCGAACTTTCGGACCCAGCAGTGGAGATTGTCCAAGGCACCCAAAAACAGGGTAATCAAATCAATCAACGCTGGCTCAGGTACTACAATTTGATTCCTGAAAGCTGGCTAGCTGGATACTCCCAGCTCAGGAGTACCTTAAGACAGACCCTAGGGAAAGGTAGGTAGGTGGGCCAAAATCCTATTACTCTATCCAGCGTCGCAGCAGATTGGATACGCTTTTGGAGAGTAGGTCAAATTCGGTGGTCTTACCGTGCTGGGCAAATAATGAGCGGCGTACGGTATCGATATCAAACAGGAGTTCTCGCTGGGTCGGATCACGCAATAAACTTTGTACCCAGCCAACCACCACCAGCCGCTGCCCCTGGGTCACTTCATTCACCCGATGCAGGGTGGATGAGGGATAGACGACGGCATGGCCTGCTGACAACTTATAGGGCTGCTCATCGTCGGCCCCTTCAATCACTAGTTCTCCACCGCCATAGTCCGCTGGGTCGCTCAGAAACAGGGTAAAGGATACATCTGCTCGATAGCCGCCCATCATGGCATTGTCGGCGTGGGTCCCGTAGGACATACCAACACCGTAGCGGCTAAAGCGCAGATTATGGATCTGTTTGGGTCGGACGGCAATTTGAAATAAGGGGTTGCGACCGAGGGCGGCTTGGACCGTTGCTTTTAAGGCTTGGCCCGCATCGGGTTTGAGTTGCTGGTTGTGTTTAACTTGCTGGGCATACCATCCAGCGGTTGTTTTGCCATCCACAAACTCAGCTGTTGCCAGCTCTGTTTGGAGTTGATTTAACTCATCCGGAGAAAGGACATCGGCAATTTGAAACAGCATAAGGGATTATGTCTGTCAGGTTGGTTGGGGCGATGGATCGGCCTGAAAGGCTCAAGTACCAAAAGCTAACTCGTACTCAACAACTGTATCCGTCGAGTACGACACAGTTCTATTTCCAACCCACCCGGTCGACCAGTTTAACCACTTCAGGATTATTCCGACCGTAGGCAGTCACGTTAACCTCATCCATTTTGAACTCGCCGAGTTCGGCCACGATGGGCTCGATCGGTGTGCCTTCAGCCACTGGATATTCGTTATTGCTATTGGCAAAGACTTCCTGGGCTTCGGGACTGACTAGAAATTCGAGGAATGCGATCGCATTCTCCTCATTGTCAGCCCCAGCCACCATACCGAAGCCACTAATATTCACGTGGACACCCCGATCATCCTGATTGGGAAAAAACACCGCCGTCTTGGACACCACATCCTGGCTTTCTGGCTCATCGGACTTAGCCAGCCGGGCCCAATAGTAATGATTAGCAATAGCCACATCACACTGCCCCGCAGCCACCGCCTTAATTTGGTCCACATCCCCCCCTTCGGGATCCCGAGCAAAATTATTTACCAAACCCTGGGCCCAGGCCTCGGTTTCTTCTAAGCCAATGGTTTCCACCAACGACCCCAGCAGGGACTGATTATAAATATTGCTGGAACTGCGCACACACACTCGCCCATTCCAGACGGGCTCAGCGAGGGCTTCGTAGGTGGAAAGTTCCCCTGGATCAACAGCATCTACGTTATAGATCAGCACCCTTGCTCGCTTGGTTAAGCCGTACCACAAACCATCGGGGTGCCGGAGGCTAGGGGGTACTGTTTCATCCAGCACCGCCGATGACACGGGCTGAAAAATCCCCGCCTGCTCCGCCCGCCACAAGCGTCCGGCATCTACGGTGATAAATACATCCGCTGGGCTCGCCTCTCCTTCGGTTTTAATTCGCTCGAGCAGCTCATCGGATTCGCCTTCCACCAGATTGACCTTGATGCCTGTTTGTTCCGTAAAGCTTTCAAACAGGGCATCGTCCACATCGTAGTGGCGGGCCGAATAAACATTCACTACGCCGCTTGGGACAGCTGAACCCGGCTCAGCTGTCTTTTGTGACTGATCATTACAGCTTGCGATCGCCAACGACATCAGACCCGCACAAACTAAAACCGATTTATATGACATAGCCAGCATTAATGCGAAATCTTCCTAAGTAATAGTCAAATCTTATTCTAGAAGGAAATCGGGACGCTTAAAAATTAAGAACCGTCGCATTTTTCCCATCCCCACCCCAGCCTTTCTGACCATAAGCCTGAAAATTCAATCACTCCAATGGTGCCACCCTTTTACAACAGACATCCCAGCCCGCTGACTAGGTCTTTTTCGGCCATCAGCTTTTAGATACTATTCGCAATAGTAGAAAACTATTGCAAATGGTCAGAGAGTTCGCTATGATTCTCATTAAGCTTTACTTAATGACACTCTATGGAGGAACGGCCATGGTCTCCTATACTCCCTCAGCAATGAAGGCCGAACTCCATGAGCGAGGGTGGCGAATGACCCCTCAGCGGGAAACGATCCTAAATACGTTTCAGAACGTTGATAAGGGGCATCACCTCAGTGCTGAAGAACTGTGCGAACTGCTTAAAGAAGAAGGCGAGCCCATTAGTCTCTCCACCATTTACCGCAACCTGAAGCTGATGTCCCGCATGGGTATTTTGCGAGAGTTGGAACTAGCCGAAGGCCAAAAACGCTACGAAATTAATCAGCCCTCTCCCCACCACCACCACCATTTAATCTGCGTGCGGTGTAACAAAACCATCGAATTCAAAAACGACTCCGTGCTCAAGGCTGGAGCCAAAATGGCGGACAAGTCAGGCTATCACCTATTAGATTGCCAGTTATTGATCCATGCCGTATGTCCAGCGTGCCAGCGCTCAATTATGCCGGTTTAGGGATTTCAAGGCGAACCATTAAGACAGTCCGAAACACACTAAAAAGAACAGTAAGCCTCCCCTGAGCGGAGTCGTTGGCATAGTCTTCCCAGAGGGAATAGTGGATGCTGGTTGTGAAAGTTGGCTAACTGCTCCGCGTTAGGCTTGCCCATGCCCTAAGGCTATAGAACTCCGCTCAACCAACAGTGTTCGCGGGACGGTTACAAAGAACGTTTAAGAGCACATAAAATCCCCCCCTAGGGTTCAGTCCTATGAACTGATACCTTAGGGGGTTTCGAGGGGATCTCAAGGGACTTCAGATACCTAGCCTGAAACCCTAATCCCCAATCACCTCTTCCTCATAATCCTCATAGGTTCCACCAACACTAATGGGGGTACCCACCACCTGGGCACCCACAATATCAATGTTCTCCAGGGATGCATTAGTCACATCAGTGAAGTAGATAGCTGCACCCGACAGGTCAGCCCCATCTAGGGTGGCGGATTGAAAAACAGCGTTGGTCAAGAAAGCATTACTCAGATTGGCACCGGTCAAATTAGCACTCGTCAGGTCAGCCCCTTCAAGATTACTGTCCGAAAGATTTGCGCCCTGCAAATTGGCACCGCGTAAATCAGCCCCAATCAGGTGAGACATCTGCAAATCAGCTCCTGAAAGATCGCAGCCAGGGCAAGCACCAGTCATTTCAAGACGTTTCAAGTCAGTCTCGGAAGCCCCAAGGACGGGCAAGGAAACAACGACAGGGAAAACCAAAGCTAGTAAGGTAGCGGCGCGGAACAACATAAGCAATCTCCTCAAGGGGGTTAAACAGTTTAGTCTTGAAGACATCAATCTGTGGAGACCATGGGCCCTTAGGAATTACCACACTTAAAAAGTTGAACTTCCTAAAGTCCTAGCCGTCTTGTTTCACCCTTTATGATGTGTTGCCACGATCTTGACACAGGCTTTAAACAATTGCCTAGGGTCTTAACAACCCATAATTATTCGGTTTTCAGGACAGTTGGCTGAATTCGTTATAGGTTCAGCATGGCCCCATATCCCCCAAACTACCCAGTCTATTACCTGTGCACTATAGAGTTGATGACCGGATGGGTTTCAGCTGTTACGGCTCAATGCGCGTAAACCGTAACATGGCATTCGGCTGACAATTGTGGACAACGAGTAAGCTTGCAGGGTAAGTCAGCTTTAAACGCAGAAAGCGTTCCCCAGTTTGGAGAACGCTTTCAGAGCTAAATTAAATCAGCTAGGCAACTGTATCAAAACAACTATGCGTTGATTTGGGGAGCAACCAAAGCAACAGGAGCAGCTTCACCAGCGGCCAAGTCTAGGGGGAAGTTGTGAGCGTTGCGCTCGTGCATTACTTCCATACCCAGGTTGGCACGGTTGATTACATCGG
>NZ_JAYGIG010000124.1:0-60832 GCF_034932105.1 Leptothoe sp. PORK10 BA2
ATGTTAGTAGTCATTCAACTGACGTTCGCTGCATAGTCGTCCTCTAGTCCGGGTAAGCTGTCCCTCTTTTTTACTTTAAGCTTTTCTAAGAACATGGGCCTGATTTGGAGTGAGGAGCGTACGATATGTTATTAGACATCTGGTCTGTCTCCCAATGCATAGTCGTCTCCTCGTCTCCTCGTTTAATCCCCGTCTCCCCATAAATTCAAATGTAGCGGACGGTTGAGGGTCGTTGATGCTGAGTTCGAGGTTATCTGCCGCCGCTGATTTGAGCCGTTAGCTGTCTGGCTTGATAGCAGATTTGCCTAAACTGGTGATCGACGTGACCATATATAATCGTTCTCCGAAGTGAGTCCGAGATAAAATCGTGGAGAGTACATGCTCATCAATCAAGGTGATATCTACTGGATGTCATTCGATAGGCCGAGTGGGCCCGAATCAAGCATTGCCCATCCTCAGGTCGTCATTCAGGATAACATCTTAAACCGCAGCCGCATTGACACTGTAGTGGTTTGTGGCTTGACGACAAATGCAAAACGAGCCAACTTACCGGGGAATGTGCGGCTTGAAGTTGGTGAAGCCAATTTACCTAAGCCAAGTATCGTGGTCGTTTCACAGGTCTCAACAGTGACTAAGACGCAGTTAGGTGAATACATCGGGTCACTCACTCAGGAGCGGATTGATCAGATACTGGCCGGTATGCGGTTTTTGCAATTACTAGCTGAACATCACGATGCCCATGAAAACCAGTAATCGTGCAAGTGAAGAGCCAGCTAACAACGGCTTGCAAGCGACTCACGTTCCGCTTGGCTTCACGCGACGCCTGAACTCAAACGTTCGACCGCTGAAGTGTAGACAGGCGTGTGGCTGAGAGTTTATCTATTTGACCTATCCCACACTTCTTTGGTTCACGACCGAATTTTGTCAGTATTCATGGACGCGGTTGAGGATGGAGTTGCTTCCTTAGTACCATTAACAGCCAGGGGAGAACGATAATCAAGCCCAATAGGGCTTCACCCAATCCAACTGTTGGTCCTATTTTCGCCATCACTGGTTCGCTGACCACAGCCGCTGACTCCGCCAAGGTTGAAGCCTCCGTATTCAGATCTTGTGCTGCTAGGTCGGCATCATCTGCCGCAATATGATCGTCAGGGGCAGCGGTCTCTGGCGTCGGTTGCCCGTGAAGTTCTCCAGAGTGGGCAAACACTGGATAGGCCAGTGGTATACCAGGGATCGTAGCAGTGGCCCATGGCCATATTTGGCGCATCAATTCTCCCCTTGCAGTTTCACCGTGATCCTTTCCCAGCAGCATGTCGACCCTAGACCGTAGAAATTGAAATCAGTCAACGTTTCAACCATCATCCTTACTTTAACAAGGGCTGACCTTACAGCACTGTTCTATGGATACCTTAAACTCTACAGTTCACTTTAGGGTTAAGACGATATATTGAAACTAGTTTTAATTCTGTCAGCAGCATGAATCATGACAACTACCTTAAAAATTGGTGCCCTATCTAAACAAACCGATGTGGCCATCGGTGCCCTACGCTATTACGAGAGTTTGGGGCTATTGCATGCTCAGCGGGGTAACAATGGCTATCGTCATTACTCGTCTGAAGCAGTTCATCAGGTGCAGTTTATCAAAAAAGCCCAGGCCATTGGTTTTTCGTTAGAAGAGATTGGCGAAGTCCTCAATCTACATCACAAGGGAAATACTCCCTGTGGGTTAGTCCAGTCATTGCTGCAGGGAAAAATTGCTCAGCTAGAGGCTCAAATTCTTCAGATGACTGAGTTTAAGGCAGAGCTGGAGAGTTATCGTGACCGGTGGGCGTCTGATCAGCCTCAACCGTCACTAGGGGATATTTGCCCCTTGATTGAAACGGTGAATTTAGGCTCATAGAGGTTATTCTCTTCTCTATGGGTACGCGAGTCCTCGAATACCTCTAACCAGCCTCACCGTAAACCCTATAGACAGCAATCTTCTCTGCCAATCGCTGCGACAACCATCCATTCGCTTCACCCAACGCAGTCAAAATCACCTGGGCTTCCGACCCGTACCGCACAATCTTTTCTCGGTCCCAATGCTTCGGTGGTGGTTGCAAATTACTAATCCGATCTGCCAGCTTTACCATCCACACCTCCTCAGGCTGCTGCCGAATCCGAGCCAAACTATCCGCCATCTGCTCCGCCTTGGGTAGGTTCGGATTCTTACTCAATGCCGCGACCCCTGCCGCGACCTCGAGCCCAAATGTGGCCTCAACGACTTCATAGGTCACCGTTGTATCTTCAATCGTGTCATGGAGCAGGGCACATTGCACCGCTAGATCGGGTTGCTGCACCGTCGGCCCTGACGCAATTGCCCGCATTACCTCCATGGCCACATTGCCCAGATGGTTAATGTAAGGCCGCTGAGTTCCCGGCACCCGCTGACCCTGATGGGCATCCGCCGCAAAGTTCCACGCCTTGGTATAGGTATCCGGCGTCCACAGATTCATCACGCCACCCCGCCCGTGTCTGAGTTAGGCTCAATCATCCTGGTGGGAAGGGGCTGGAGTATCACTGGTTAACCCCCGGGCAATGTCATCTGTTTTGGCTGCCATAATGAAATCATTGCGATGGAGTCCCTTTAGGGCATGGGTCCACCAGGTGACGGTCACCTTGCCCCATTCCGTCAGCAACGCTGGATGATGTTGCCCTGCTTCGGCTAGAGCACCCACATGGTTGGTGAACCCTAGGGCCGTTTTGAAGTCTCTAAAGTGATAAACCCGTTGTAATTGGTCGACTCCATCTGTTGAAATGATGTCCCACTCCGGGATCTGGGGCTTGAGCTCGGTTACTTCAGACTCGCTGACGGGGGGGACTTTACCACTGCAAGGAATACAGGTTTGATTGGTTAGTGGGGTACTCATCTATTTACCTCCTTGGTTTATCGTTTTGGCTCAATAGACCAGGACTGATCCAGGCAGTCTCTTGTCTTATCTCTTGTTTTGTCTCTTGTCTTAAAAGATGTTTCTAACTGGCGGAGATTGCTGCTTTCTCGATTTTCTCCTCTTCATCCTTGGAGACTACCCGACCTTCATCTTCAAATCCTTTGATTTGATCGAAGTTCAAGTAGCGGTATAGCTCATCTGCAAAAGGATCAATCTTCTTGGCAACAACTTCCAAATACTCTGTCATATTGGGAATTCGCCCCAACAACGCACAGGCTGCGGCTAGCTCGGCAGAGCCTAGATAAACCTGAGCCCCTTTACCCATGCGGTTGTTAAAGTTACGGGTAGAGGTGGAAAAGACTGTTACCCCATCTTCTACTCGGGCTTGGTTGCCCATGCAGAGAGAACAGCCGGGCATCTCTGTGCGGGCTCCAGCGGCGGCGAAGATGCTGTAGTAGCCTTCCTTGCGCAGCTGCTGTTCATCCATGCGGGTGGGGGGACAAATCCACAGACGCCCCTTCACAGTGCCTGCCCCTTCCAGCACCTTGGCTGAGGCTCGATAGTGGCCAATATTGGTCATGCAGGAACCGATGAATACCTCGTCCACTTTGTCGTCAACAACTTCTGACAAAGCTTTGATGTTGTCGGGATCATTGGGGGCTGCCACCAGGGGTTCTTTGATTTCGTTGAGGTCAATTTCAATCACCTCAGCGTATTCAGCGTCAGCGTCGGCTGACATCAGGCTGGGGTTGGCCAGCCATTCTTCCATGGCAGCAATGCGGCGGGCCAGGGTGCGGGCATCGGCATAGCCCCGGGCAATCATGTTTTTCATGAGGGCCACATTGGACCGCAGATACTCGGCAACGGTGTCTTCGCTGAGCTTGATGGTGCAACCTGCGGCGGAACGCTCGGCGGTGGCATCGGTGAGTTCAAAGGCTTGCTCCAGCTTCAAGTCAGGCAGCCCCTCCATTTCGATGATGCGGCCAGAGAAAACGTTCTTTTTGTTTTTCTTCTCGACGGTGAGCAGACCTTTTTGAATAGCTACATAGGGAATGGCATTGACAACGTCCCGCAGGGTAATGCCGGGCTGGAGTTCTCCCTTAAAGCGGACCAGTACAGACTCAGGCATATCTAACGGCATGGCTCCGATGGCGGCGGCAAAGGCCACCAGACCAGAGCCAGCGGGGAAGGAGATGCCTAAGGGGAAGCGGGTGTGAGAATCGCCGCCGGTACCCACAGTATCGGGCATTAGCATGCGGTTGAGCCAGGAGTGGATAATGCCATCGCCAGGCTGGAGGGCTACTCCACCTCGGGAGGAGAAAAAGTCGGGCAGAGTGGCATGGGTTTCCACATCTACAGGTTTGGGATAGGCGGCGGTGTGGCAGAAGGTTTGCAGCACTAGACCGGCGCTAAAGCCAAGGCAGGCCAGCTCTTTCATCTCATCGCGGGTCATGGGGCCGGTGGTGTCTTGGGAGCCCACGGTGGTCATTAGGGGCTCACAGGACATGCCGGGGCGGACACCGGTCAGACCACAGGCTTTGCCGACCATTTTTTGGGCCAGGGTATACCCTTTGCCCGTGTCAGCTGGGATGGCGGGACGGACGAAGACATCGCTGGGTTCTAGGCCTAGTGCGGCGCGGGTTTTGTCGGTCAGGGCTCGGCCAATCATCAGGGGAATGCGGCCCCCGGCTCGGACTTCGTCTAGCAGGGTATCGGGGGTGAGACTGAAGGTGGAAATGACGCTGCCATCTTTGGTGATTTTGCCTTTAGCGATGTGGATGGTGATGATGTCGCCGGTTGCGAGCTGGGAGACGTCACACTCAATGGGCAATGCCCCGGAGTCTTCGGCGGTGTTGAAGAAGATTGGGGCAATTTTACCGCCCAGAATATAGCCCCCGGTACGTTTGTTGGGCACTTGGGGAATGTCGTCACCCACGTGCCAAATGACGGAGTTCATGGCGGATTTACGGGAGGAGCCGGTGCCGACGACGTCGCCGACATAGGCCACCGGATGGCCCTTGGTTTTTAGCTCGGCGATGATTTCGAGGGCGTTGGGCATGCTGGACTCCAGCATTACCAGGCCGTGGAGGGGAATGTCTGGGCGGCTAGTGGCGTGGGGGGCGGGGGACAGATCGTCGGTGTTGGTTTCACCGGGCACTTTAAATACGGTGATGGTGATGCTATCGGGTACTTCGGGCTTACTGGTGAACCACTCGGCGGCGGCCCAGGCATCTACCACTTGTTGGGCATAGTCGCTGCCTTGGCCATTACTTTGGGCCAGTTCGAGGACGTCATTGAAGGCGTCATATATCAGCAGCGTTTTTTTTAGGGCAGTGGCGGCGGCGGTGGCAATGTCGGTGCTGTCTGACTTGAGCAGGTCCACTAGCGATTGCACGTTGTATCCGCCCAGCATGGTGCCGAGGAGCTGCACCGCTTTGAGGGGGGAGACTAGGGGACTGGTGGCTTCGCTGTTGGCAATGGCGGTGAGAAAAGATGCTTTGACATAGGAAGCGGGATCGACGCCGGGGGGGATGCGATCGCAAAGCAACTCCATCAAATACTCAGCTTCACCCTCAGGTGGGTTTTTCAGCAAGTCACACAGATCAGCTGTCTGCTCAGCATTCAGCGGTAGCGGAGGAATGCCTAATGCTGCCCGTTGATCTACATGTTCACGATATTTTTCAAGCATCATTTTCGCTATTTTCGCTACGCTGTGGGGATCGGATCGGTGATTTTCTCAGTTTATTAAAATGCTCATGAAACAAGCATTTTTAGCAGAGGATCCTACCATTGATCATAGCCATTTTATTTGTTTTGTGCTAACACACAAGTGTTTTGGGAATACAGCTTGGTCAAAACTCGCGCGAATGACTTTGTTGGTGTCGAAATATACCTGCCAATCTCTTCAATCATGCCTGTCATCCCCTCAGCCATACTAAAGCCAACCACCTTGAAGGGTTGCAAGACGACTGGGAACACTCTTGCTGCAAAGCGAGCCAACAAACCACTCCGGGCTACACCGATGGCGATACCACCGGCTTGCTAGAATTGCTGCCAAGGGAAGTAGTTTCAACGCCAAAGCAGCCTAAGATGGCGATCACTTAAGATGACGTTCAGTCATGCACCTAGAGTGGACTTGAGGTAAACGATTAATGTGGGGGCAATCGTAGACTTCTGGAGGCTATTGCTGACAAGGCCAATGGCAAACTTGACGAGCTATCGTCCAACAACCCAAAGAAGAATAGCCCCAATGATATTTTGAGGCCCACAGTGTCTAACCCCCATTGTTATATCTTGTGCTTATTCTTAAGCAATTATCCTCAGCTTGCGGCTAACTATCCGATAAATGTGATTTGTGAAACCTTCGTCATCTAACGCCCCATTGCGGCTACGCCTTTATCTAAACTTAGTGCCCGTGTTTGGGGTGCCTGCCTCTCTGTGGACCCTTTACGGCACCCATCAACAATCCCAACCTCAATTGAAACAGGTAAGTCGCTTAGCCATTGTCTTAGGCATGGGATGGCTGTTGGCTACCGTGCTACTAAGCGCTGGTGCCCATAGCGAATTTTCCCAGATGGCCACCCTCCGATTTTGGATTGCCAGTAGCGTTGTGGGCAGTGGTTATTTCATCACCAATCTGTGGCTGATGCTACAGGTGTCTAGGGGACGTTCGCCTAAGCTACCGGGGATCACTCGTCTGAGTCGTCGTTTGCCGGACTAACTGGGCCAAATTAACGAGTGTTGCGTTTTGAAAAGATCCGTCTTTTCTGAGCAATATTGCTACCATGCTGCTAAAAATTAATCAGCCTGGGCAACCTGAAGCAACTCCAAGGCAGATAGCCCTAGGCAAGGGGGTTGCGCATTTCTGGTGTTTGCCCTCCTAACTTGAGCGCCATAAACCCTTCAAGTAATGCTGTTTGATCCCGGCAAGGGGGCGATCGTTGCTTAGTCCATGATCATGGCCGTCAGCTAGGCAGCTAACTTTTTTAGATTAATTAGCCATAGTAACCAGCTATGAAGGGCAAATAGTCGCTACACTAACGTCTACATTATTGTTGCTCATTCCCCGTCCACCGTTTTTCCCTGTCCACCGTTTTTAATCAACATCCAGGTTCGAGGTTATTCCGTGTCCATCCCACACCGTAAAAAGCCGTCGGCTACCCCCCCGAAAAAGGCCAAAGCAACCCCGCAACGCCAGGGACGTGGCTGGCTAGGACTTCCTAAGTGGGCATGGATTACGGTAGCCCTAGCCAGTGTGGCAACGATCTCGGCGGGGACCGGTGCTTTACTGGCCGTGTCCATGAACAGCCAGCCGCTACTCCAAAGTCAGCTTTCGCCTGAGGAGGCAGCGATATTCAGTGAGGGAGATCCCATGCTCTCCACCAGTAGTTTGCGGCTGCCACGGCTGACCAGACCGGTCAATATTTTGGTGCTGGGGGTGAAGGTGTTGACCTCGGATCTCGACGAGCCCGTTCCTGGTGCTGAAAACCTGGGCTATCATGCCCTGGTTAATTCCTTTGAAGGGCTATCGGACACCATGCTCCTACTGCGGTTTAACCCCCGCACGGGGCAAATGGTGGTGATGTCAGTTCCACGGGACACCAGGGCTCTGGTGAATGGGAACTTAACCAAAATCAACGAGGCCAATCGGGAGGGTGGTCCCGCCCTAACAGCGGAGTCCATCAGTGAACTGCTGGGGGGAATTGCCATTGATCGCTACGTCCGGATCAATGTGCAGGGGGTGGAAAAGCTGCTGGATGCTTTGGGTGGTGTGACGGTTAACGTCCCGAAAGATATGAAGTATCAGGATGATAGCCAGCACCTATATATCAATCTAAAAGCCGGTCGCCAGAAATTAGACGGCAATCAGGCCATGCAATTTTTACGGTTTCGCTACGACGAGAATGGTGATATTGGTCGGGTGCAGCGGCAGCAAACGATGATGCGAGCGGTGATTGAGCAAACCTTAAACCCGGCAACCATCTCTCGACTACCCAAAATTTTATCGGTGATTCAGTCCCATGTAGATACCAATCTGTCGGTGGAAGAATTGGTGGCTTTGGTGGGTTATGGCTCCCAAACCAATCGCTCCGATGTCCAGATGTTGATGCTACCGGGCAACTTCAGCAGTCCTGACGACTATGAACTCAGCTACTGGCTGCCGAACTATGCCATGATCGACACTATGGTGGAGCAATATTTTGGTTTGGAATCGTCCGAGGTGATGGAAGCCACCAGTCCGTCCTACCTCCAGGTGGTGATTGAGGATAGTACGGGCGATGATGTGGCGATTCAATCGTTAGTGGATAGTTTGTACGACAGTGGTTACCCGAATGTGATTGTGGGCGAGGATTTGAACGAGGTCCTCTCGGAAACTCGCATTGTGGCCCAGCGGGGTGACCGGGCCAGTGCAGCCATGCTGCAGCAGTTTTTGGGCGTTGGCGAGGTACGAGTGGAAAGTACAGGCAATCTCGACTCAGATATTACGATTCAGCTCGGGGAAGATTGGCTGGACGCACATGGAGCCAATCTTTAATGGCAAATAATGATCGGATCTATCAACTAAAGCTCACCCTTACCGACAGCCAACCGCCTATCTGGCGACGACTATTGGTCAGTGCCGCCACCAGTCTAGAAGAGCTGCACCGCATTGTGCAGATTGCCATGGGTTGGCAAAATCTATCCAATTATCACTATCGCATTGGCCAACAGCGTTCTGATACTGAGCCCGGTTTGTTGCAGATGCCCCTGAATGAAGTCATCAGGGATGATTTAACCCGGTTCTGCTATGTCTATGACCTACGGGATGGCTGGTTTCATACTTTGGAGGTGGAAATGGTTCTACCGGCCGATCCCCAGGGAAACTATCCCCACTGTGTTACTGGAGAGCTGCGCTGTCCGCCAGAAGGTAGTGGTGGGATCTGGGGCTATAACGGACTGCTGGAAATTTTAGATGATCCAGCCGATCCAGAGCACCTCAGTAGATGGGATGAATTGGGTGGTGACTTCGATCCAGACTATTTTGATTTGGGGCTGGTGAATATGCAGCTCCATGCGGGCTAAGGCCACGGGGGCTGCAGGGTTGAATCACTCATCCGGCGACGAAATTTGTTGAAAGCCTTGGGCCGCTTGCTGCCAACCGTTGCGAATTTGGGGCCCTTGGTAGTGGAAAAACCACTGGGCTCGGGTGGCAAACAGGGCCAATTCCATGGGTAATGTGAACTGAATTAAGCCCTTTTTCCTTAGCGTACCGACGTAGGTATCAAACTGCTGTCTTAACTCACGGAGCTTGGTTAAGTACCAGTCAAGGCTGGCATGGCGTAGTTTGGCGGATTTTTTAATGCGCTGCAGTTCGGATCTGAAGGTGGTTAGGGAGGCCATAAAAACCTGATCGCGCATCTGATCTTGCAGCATGTACTGACTGAAAAGATGGGCGGTGCTTAGGGATTGGGATTGCTCTTGGACAAGTTGTTGGGGTGGCTGGGAAAGATCTGGCATAGCTTTAAGGCATAGCTTTAAACAGTGGAAAGAAGTAGCTGAAACCATCCTGCGGTTCAGCCCACCGCTCATTTTGCAGACGGATCTGAAGGCGTAGCTGGGGATGCATCTGACGGTGGCCAAATGCTAGCAAATTCATGGGCGAGGCAGCGACTTAAACAGTCTTGATGCCGGAAGGCTAGGTCCATCCCTAGGGCCTCTTCTAAGGGAAACCAGCCCACATCAGTCACCTCTCCCTGGCTGACTTGGGGAGTTAAGTTTGGTAACTTGGCTCCAGGCTGGAGAAACACCATCAGGGGATAGTGCATGGAGACATTCTGGCGGCGGCGGGGTTCGCTAAATACAAGGCTGGGTTGTTCCAGGCATCCGACTAGGTGATGGTTGGCCTGGAGGTCCAGCAGGTCTAGTCCCAGCTCTTCCCAAACTTCTCGCATCATGGCATCACCAATGGTTTCGTCATAGTCCAGGTAGCCGCCAGCTAAGCACCATTTGCCCACCTCAGAGGGCAGATCAGGACCGCGCTTATTTAAGGGTACGTAAGCGTTACCGTCGCAGATGACGATTAAAATAGCCAACACGGTAACGCTACGGCTAACCCAAATCTCTTCGCCCTCAACCAGGACACATCGATTTGGAGTACTGGTGAACTTAGCCATGGCAAGCCCGAAGGGTTCCTTAGTTGCTTTTTTCTTGCAGATAAGCGGCGATGGCACTTTCTGCAAGCTGAGCCATGCTCAGGCCCTGGGCGGCGGCGGATTCCTTGAGCTGCAGGTAAATATCGCCGGAAAGGCCTACCCGGTGCCTGCGCCGACCTGATGCCCCCTTGGCGGGTACATAGGATTCAGAGAAGTTCCGCAGGGCCTCGAAGCCGATGCGATCGCAAAAGTCCCCAAAACTTTCCGCCGGTTGGCGTCCCTTCTTAAAGAACGCAAACATGGGCTCCAGGGTCTTCTCCAGATCGTCAATGTTCATCTTTTGCATGTAGGCCTGGGCCAACCGAATTTGGTTGGGGGAGCCCCCCAGCCACAGCTGATAGGTATTGGGGGCACTGCCCACAAACCCTAGCTCCGCCATATAGGGACGGGCACAGCCATTGGGGCAGCCGGTCATGCGGATCACAAAGTGTTCCTGCTGCAGCCCCATCTTATTCAAGAGCGCCTGGATGCGATCCAAAATGCTAGGAATGACCCGCTCTGACTCCGTGACCGCCAAACCGCAGGTGGGCAGGGCGGGGCAGGCCATGGCGTAGCGGTGCAGCAGATTAATCTGATCTTCCGCATCAATGCCGTTGCTGCTCAGGATGCGATCAATTTCATCCTTATGGGCTGGCTCAATCTCCGTCAGCAGCAGACTTTGATTGCTCGTCAGGCGAATGGGCAGACGATAGCGCAGCTCAATCTCCTTCAGGGCTGACTTAATCTTGAACGCCCCCCGGTCATGGATCCGACCGTTCTCGATGTGCACCCCGAGGAACAGTTTGCCATCCCCCTGCTCATGCCAGCCCAGGTAGTCATAGAATTTCCACTCAGGCAAGGCTCGGTAGGGTTGAATGCTCTTGCCAAAGTACTCTTCTACCTTGGCGCGGAAGCGCTCTACACCCCAGTCGTTAATCAAGTACTTCATGCGGGAATTGCGGCGCTGCACCCGATTGCCATAGTCTCGCTGGGTGGCCACAATCGCCTTGAGCAGATCGTAAATATCCGCCTTATCGACGTAGCCAATCTCATCGGCCACGCGGGCAAAGGTTTCTTCCTTATTGTGGGTGCGTCCCATGCCGCCACCGGCCAGCACGTTAAAGCCCAAGAGTTCCTTGTTAGCATCCACGATGACCACCAGGGTGACGTCCTGGGTATAGGCATCCACGGAGTTATCGCCGGGGACCGTGACCGAACACTTAAACTTTCGGGGCATGTAGTGGGTGCCATAGATCGGCTCCACACTGTCATGGATGATGGTGCCATTGCCATTGCGCTGGCGAGCGGCTACCACATCTGGGTGTTCTTCTGCGGTTACGGCCTTTTCCCCATCCAGCCAAATCTCATAGTAGGCGGGAGTTTGGGGAGTCAGCAGGTCAGCAATCCGATTGGCATATTCCCGCGCATACACATACTCAGGCTTGTCTTTAAAGGGGGCGGGCACCGCCATTACATTGCGGTTAAGGTCGCCACAGGCCCCTAGGGTGGACCCCAGGCTGCGGATAATTTCCGCCATGGTGGCCTTGAGATTTTTCTTTAGAATGCCGTGGAGCTGAAAGGCTTGGCGAGTGGTGGCGCGGATATTGCCATAGCCATATTTATCCGATAGTTCATCTAGGGTCAGGTATAGCTCTGGTGATACCAAGCCCCCTGGATTTCGGGTCCGCAACATCATGCGGTAGTCCTTCTCTTGCCCCTTGGCCCGGTTATCCCGGTTGTCCTGCTGGTAAGACCCATGGAATTTCAGGATCTGGATACCTTCTTCCGTGAAGTGGGTGGTGTCCTGGGCTAGCTCGGTGGCTACCGGTTCCCTCAGAAACTGGCTCCGCTCCTTAATTCCTTCGAGCTTGGAAACCTTTTGTACGGCTGGAGTTGGCGCTTGACTTGAATTAGCTGTCTGCGCAGGAAATATCGGAGCTTGAACCATGATGGAGCGGTCGATAGCAGAACAATGAACAAAATCCCGAAGGTTGATGCCAAGGGTAGCCATGGCAGGCGACATCTAAATCCTTTCCAATTAAATGAACCAGAAAATGAATTTAGAGGCTTCGGAAACCGAACTTGAAAGAATAATTGTAGTCAGCGAGCTAACTAGCAATGGTATTCCCCATTAAATCGTTAGATTTGATTGTCCGGTAATCCGCTCGGAATAGTGGTGTATGCCTAATGGTATCACTGCTAACTGTTTTCTGAATGATTATTCTGCTTCCAAATGTTATCTAATGCTTAAAAAACCAGATGGAACGAAACGCGATGTTTCCTGGATTTACCCTTTAGGATGAGGGGGTTCAACCCTTATGAAGGGAGGTAAGGCCATGGCAAATGCCACCATGTACAGCGAAGATATGTTCGTTTTGCTCGTTCCTGGCAGCGAACAGGTGTTTCTCGAACCTGATGAGCTACTGGCAAAGCTTAAGTCTATGTTGGAACAATATCCTGATCCTCTGCCTAGGGACTTACAAAAGTTTGCCTTGGTCGATCAGCAGGCTCAGCATCTGCGGGATACGGGCTGCGAGTTTGAGGTTTCTCCAGGGGTGACGTGGCAGTGGTATGCGGTGCGACTGGAAAAATAGGGCGTCAGGGAGTTAGGACATCCGGGGTAGGGGGCCAACGAGCAAGCCAACGCTCCATATGTTTTGGAGAGCTGATATCTGGTGGTTTGGCTACACCGTTTTCCCTAGGAACTAGGTAGAATAAGGCAAATTCTGCTGTTGCTTGGAGCGATTAGCTGATCTGTGGATGAACTCAGGACGGGGTTAGAGTTAGCAACCCATGATGAACTGGCGGCACTGGCTGAGGTGCTGTTTCGGCCCAAATTTAATCCTTTAGACTACTGGTGTACCCCCTCCCCACAGATGGTGCAGGCTTGCGATCGCAACCAACGTCTGGCCCAGATTGAGTCCCGTGTCCGCTACCTCGCCGCCGATGGGCTGACGGTGTTGCGGCAAGAAAGCCAGCAGCTGAGCTATCGGCAGATTTTGCTACAGCTGAGCCAGCACCTCAAGCTACAGCTGTCCCCTCGCCTATCTACCCTCGATCTAGAAGCCGAAATCTTTTTACAGCTGCTGGAAAAAACCTGGCGACGGCTCACCCCGCATCAGCAGCAACAGCTGCAGCGACGGTTGACCAGTGAACTGGCCCAGGCAGAACAGTTCCAGCAGCTATCTCCCCAACTACAGCAAAACCCTATGGCGTTGGTGCTCAAGGGGAGCAGTGCCGTGGCCATTAGCTCGGTCATCCGTCCCTGGCTGATGCAGCAAATCGCTCAACAGTTTGCCCTCCAGCTTGCCCGTTATGAGGTGGCCAAACAAACCCTTCGGGGGGCCGCCACCTGGGGGGCCAAGGTGCAAGGTCGGACAGCGATCCATTTGGCCTCTCGGGGTATGGCCATTAACGCCGCTCGCTATGGTGCGGTGCGCAGTATTTTTGCCTGCTTAGGTCCGGCCCTATGGACGTGGTTTTTAGTCGATCTGGGCTGGCGGGCCGTCGCCTCCAACTATACCCGCGTGGTGCCGGTGGTGTTTACCCTGGCCCAGATTCGCCTGACCCGCGCTGGGGGCAGCCATGGGGAATTAGAGGCAGTGGCATAGGCCTGGAAAATATGACAAACAGCGGCGCGACAGTGGTATTGGCCTACACATAGATATGACAAACAGCGGCGCGACAGAGGTATTGGCCTACACATACATATGACAAACAGCGACTCCGACGATAGTCCGAAAAATCATTACGATCTCCTGGGGGTAAAACCCACGGCCTCTGCCCAGGAGATTCGCCGAGCCTATTGGGAGTTGAGTAAGCTCTATCATCCTGATACGACGGCATTGGCGGCTGCGATCGCAACCCAAAAGTTTCAGGCCCTCAACGAAGCCTATGGCATCCTCAGCAATCCTGAACAGCGCATTACCTACGACATACAAATTGGCTATTCACGCCTTTACGTGAGCCAATCCCCCCAGGAATTTAGGGATGGGGCCCTAAAAAATCAGCCCTTTGAATCCCGATATAGCTACCTTGACCCCCAGGATCGACCCCTCTCAGCAGGGGAAATCTTTGCCCTGTTCATATTGGGACTTACCTTTGCCGGCTGTTTGGTCCTAGTATTTATCCTGGGCCTAGCAAACAGTGATTTCACCCTGTCTGCCCTATAGCCCCAGCCCCTATCTTCACTACACCACCAGCAAAACATCCAAAAACACCCAGAAAACCATCTATGGCCCTCCCCTCAGCAGACACCCCCCTCTACAACCACACCCTGCCTGACATTGAGCTATGGCTCACCCAACAGGGGGGACAACAGGACCGCTCAGAACTCAACCGTTGGGAAATTACGAAGATCGCTTGGCGAGCAGACCTGCTGCTAGAAACCGACTCGATCATCGTGCGCTATCTGGATGCGGGCAACGGCGGTGAAGATATTCAACGCGGCTTTAAATACTCCCTCAGTCGCCAAGATTTAGAAGATGCTATTTTTGCTGGGCCATAACCTGGTTACTAGGCCGTGACCACAAAACGCCCCCAAAAAGACATTCAACCGTCCTAAAGATAGTGCGCCTAGGAATAAGTGCGCCTAGAAATAGTGCTCACATCGATCTGACTGACAGATGCCGTAGGCGGATTCATAGGTAGAGGAGCGGCGACCGAAAAGTCTATATCGGTTATCCCTCACAGACCCATACACTCGATCCCCCGCGCGATTTAACCCCGGCAACCCTCGATAGGCCGCCAGAAATAGCGCCCCTGTCGGTAACAATGCCCCGATTTCTTCAGCCGCATCACTGCCCTGCCACCGCTTCATCGGCTCAGCTGCGTCAATCAGTAACATGCCTAATTCACAGTCAGCCGCTGTCACGTTGAACTGCTTGAGCAGCTCCGTATCCTGCATGGCACCATAGCGAAACCGCTGCCCCCGATCGAGCCACCCCAAAAACTGCACTAGGGTGGTGCAAAGGTTGCAGTCGCCGTCATAAATTACAAAGTGCATCTTGGTGAATCAGGGGCATCAGGGCCACAGCAAATAAGTATCGTAGCTAGACCAACGTGCCGAGGTGCAACGACCTCACAGACAGAGATCTATAGGTATGGGAGAGGTCTGGCAGACATCCATCTGACCTAGAAAAAAGAAGTAAATTTAGTCAGGGGAGAATATAAATATATCACCTCCACCGTGGCACATTCTCCCCCCACTGCGATCTAAAAAAACTAGACCTAATGGACATTGAGAGCGGTCCAATGTATCGCGAACTACATTAATTTCGTTCTCAAAAGCACAAAAGTAGGGAATAAATCATGATAGGTTATGGGCTTTTTCCCAATATCCTTAACCTTGCCTTTACCTTGACTCGGTAGTTTGCACTAAGAATGTTGTCAGACATTCTTAGTGAGGAGTTCAGTCTAAGGTAATCATGGAATTTAAAGCACGGAAAATGCGCTACGCACACTTAGTCTCTTTGCTGGCTCTATTGACTGGTCTAGCTGCTTGCGGCGGTGGCACAACTACGGATACTGCAGATGCGCCCGCTGAAGATGGTGCCGAGGTTGCGTCTAGTGAAGTATCTGGTGACGTTCTAATTGACGGTTCTAGTACCGTATTCCCCATTGCAGAAGCTGTGAGTGAGGAATTCAGCAACGTTAACGCTGCTGTCAATGTTACTGTGGGTGTTTCTGGTACCGGTGGCGGTTTTGAGAAATTCTGCGCTGGTGAAACCGATATCTCTAACGCGTCTCGCCCGATCAAGGATGAAGAGGTTGCAGCTTGCGAAGCAGCAGGTATTGAGTTTATCGAGGTGCCTGTCGCTTTTGATGGTCTATCCATTGTGACTAACCCGGCTAACGACTGGGCCCAGTGCCTGACAATAGATCAGCTCAAGACCATGTGGTCTCCTGAGGCTGAAGGTAAGGTTGCCAACTGGAATCAGGTAGACGCATCTTTCCCCGATAAGCCCCTAGGTTTATATGGTCCTGGTACTGATTCTGGTACATTCGACTACTTCACTGACGAAGTTAACGGCGAAGAGGGTGCAAGTCGTGGTGACTACACTGCTAGCGAAGACGATAACGTTATTGTTAACGGTGTAACTAGTGATGAGGGTGCTCTCGGTTACTTGGGTTACGCTTACTTCGAAGAGAACTCAGGTGCTTTGAAAGCAGTTGAGATCCAGAATGAAGCGGGTGATTGTGTTGCGCCTTCTGCTGAGACTATTGCCGATGGCTCCTACAACCCCATGGCTCGTCCTCTGTTCTTCTATGTGAAGAAAGAGTCTTATGATTCTAAGCCTCAGGTGAAGGGATATGTTGACTTCATGCTAGATCCTAAGAATGGCGTACTGATTAGCGATGCTGGTTATGTGCCGTTGCCCGATGATATCTTGGCCAATTCTAAGGCGCGTGTGGATGAAGGTAAGCTCGGTACCGATCCTACTAACCTGTAGAGTTTGCAGGCGATCAGGACTCTGCCTGATTGGGTAATAATAGCTGGGGAGAGTGAACATCTTCCCAGCTCTCCTTGCATAGATATCATTCAGCATCGTTTGATCAGTTTTCCAAGTTTAGCCCCGCCCTGCGCTGAGAACTTTTTCCATGACAGTCCAGCTTCCCATAACCGATATTGCCCCAGGTGCTTGGCAACCGAATCGTAGTCGTTCTCAAGCTATTCAATTAATTGTCAAGGCCATTTTTGGTGCATTTGCTGCGATTTCGATTTTCACCACCATTGGTATTATCGGAACGCTGATTTTTGAAACCATTTCTTTTTTTGGAGACCTGCCAGCAGAGTTGTCAAAGGATGGTCAGTCCGTCTCCTATGTTCAAGGTATTTTTCATTTCTTAACCGCTGGCCGTTGGACACCTTTATTTGCCAGTAAACAGTTTGGGGTTTTCGTTCTCATTAGCGCCACGCTGATGATTACCTTTATTGCGATTTTGGTGGCTCTTCCCTTGGGATTATTGGCCGCTATTTGCCTCAGTGAATATGCCAGTCCTAAACTACGCCGAATCCTTAAGCCTGTTTTAGAGATTTTGGCTGGGGTTCCAACGGTAGTTTACGGTTATTTTGCGCTCCTAACTGTCACACCTTTTTTGCGGTCGTTTCTGCCCCCTGTGGAGGGTTTTAACAGTCTGAGTGCAGGTATTGTTCTAGGGATTATGATTACACCCCTGATCGCGTCTTTGAGTGAGGATGCCATCTATTCTGTTCCTCAGTCCCTGCGAGATGGCGCCTATGCGTTGGGGACAACTAAGCGTGAAACGGTTTGGTCGGTGGTGTTGCCTGCGGCGCTATCTGGGATTGTTTCGTCACTGATTTTGGCTACGTCCCGCGCGATTGGTGAAACCATGATTGTGACATTAGCCGCAGGTGCAAACCCCACCTTGGGCTTTAATCCATTTGTGCCTGTTATGACAATGACGGCTTACATCGTCCAGGTTACAAAAGGAGATGCTCCCCACGGCACCATTGCTTACGAGACTTTGTACGCGGTGGGTATGGTGCTGTTTTTGATCACCCTAGCTCTGAATATCTTTAGTTTCTGGTTTGTGCGTCGTTTTCGTCAAAAGTATGACTAAAGCTTGGCTTGAGGCTGCTCGCGAATCTGGTTCTAGGGCTTTGGTCAGCGATAGAGAAATTATGCAAGTAGGAATGTAGGGACATGACGGCTCAAGGGACGAAAGGAAAAGATGTAGCAGGTGGTAACTTTGATCAGAACCTATCGGGCCGCTACAATCTGGACAAAATGTTTGCAACAGCTGCCTGGACAGCCACGATTGTTGCTGTTTTGATATTGGGCTGGCTTTTATTTACGATTTTGATCGATGGTTTAGGGACTATAAATCTTAATTTTTTGACTTCCTTTTCGTCACGAAAAGCTGAGGATGCTGGTATTAAGCCCGCTTTCTTTGGCACATTGTGGTTGATGATGGTGGTAGCAGCAACATCGTTCCCTATCGGTGTTGGAGCAGCTGTTTATTTGGAAGAATTTTCTACTGATAACTGGTTTACCCGCTTGGTGGAAATCAACATTGGCAATCTGGCGGGTGTGCCTTCCATTATTTATGGTTTGCTAGGCTTGGCTGTTTTTAAGCGTCTGCTTGAGCCGATTACGGGTGGTAACAGTGTGCTCTCAGGCGGCTTAACGCTTTCATTGCTGATTTTGCCAGTAATTATTGTGGCGACCCGAGAAGCCCTTAGGGCAGTGCCCAATGGTATGCGTCTGGCGGGGTTTGCCTTGGGAGCCAATAAGTGGCAGGTCGTTTCGAATCATGTTTTACCCAGCGCGATGCCGGGTATTTTGACAGGGGTGATTCTGTCATTGTCTCGGGCGATCGGAGAGACGGCTCCCTTAATTGCTATTGGTGCGGTTGCGTTTATTCGCTCAACGCCTAGCAGTCTACAAAGCCCGTTTACGGCGATGCCAATTCAAATCTTTAACTGGGTTGGACGTCCTCAAGCTGAGTTTCATAACCTTGCAGCATCCGGAATCATTGTCTTGATGGTTATGCTGCTGCTGATGAATGCGATCGCAATTTATCTACGCAATCGTTTCCAGCAAACCCGGTAACCATTGCAACCATTCTTTTAGACCTTGGGTATTAGCAGGAATACTGAACTATGCAAGATACACGTACTCAAACTATGACTGATGTAGCTCTGAAGGCCGAAAAAGTCTCAGTCTATTACGGCTCTAACTTGGCGGTTAAAGACGTTTTCTTAGATATTCCTCGCAATCAAATTGTTGCTTTTATTGGTCCATCTGGATGTGGTAAGAGTACCGTGTTGCGTTGTTTTAACCGCATGAACGACCTGATCCCTGCGGCCCGTGTGGATGGCGACATTTCATTCAATGCAGAAAACATCAAGCGGTTTGATCCAGTGGAGCTACGGCGTCGGGTGGGGATGGTGTTCCAGAAGCCTAATCCCTTTCCTAAGTCGATTTACGAGAATATTGCGTTTGGTGCTCGGATTAACGGCTATAAAGGGGATATGGATGGGCTGGTGGAGAATTCCCTTAAGGGGGCGGCCCTGTGGGATGAGGTGAAGGACAAGCTCAAGGAAAGTGGTCTGGGTCTATCGGGGGGGCAGCAGCAGCGTTTGTGTATTGCCCGTGCGATCGCAATTGAACCCGAAGTCATTCTAATGGACGAACCTTGCTCCGCTCTGGACCCGATTTCCACCCTGAAAGTGGAAGAGCTGATGCATGATTTGAAGGCGCGTTACACCATGGTGATTGTTACCCACAACATGCAGCAGGCGTCCCGGGTGTCCGACAAGACTGCATTCTTCAATGCCCAGGCCACTGATGCGGGCGGCAAGATGGGCTACCTGGTGGAATACGACGACACCCAGACCATCTTTAGCAATCCTCGGGAAGAGTACACCCGCGATTATGTCTCTGGCCGATTTGGTTAATGGCCATTTGGTTAATGACCTAAGAGGGGTTTCAAGATTAAATATCTCCGTAGGGGTGCCCCTGGTGGGTGCCTCTTTTTTTTGATGGGTAGGCTTTTGATGGGGTAGGCACAAGGCCCTGCGGGAGTTTAGACACAGTCCCTGGGGTATTCACAAGGCACTGCCCCTACGTCCGCCTGGGGTATTTATGGGGGTATTTATGATTGAAACAATAAAATGGCTGTCTGCATCAGACCGATGATAAACCCGAGGATACCCCCCAGATTAACAATAGCCTGGAGTTCATGGCGGACAATACCTTGCACCGCCATCTCTAAGTTCCGGGGCGATGTGGCATTGACGCGATCCGTAATCACTTGATCAATATCTAGAATCGGAATCGCCTTGGCGACAATATTTTCCAGGTCCTGCTCTAAATAGCGCTCTAAAATCAGGGCCAACTCCTCACTGGCGGTGTCCAGGGAAGCCATCACCACCGATGAACTCTGGAGACGTTTCAGCAGCCGCTGGGCGACTGCCTCCCAATTGATGGAGTCACTCAGGCCCTTGAGCAGGGGGACGCCATCGGTTTGCAAATAGCTGCGAATGGTTTGCCTGAGGGTTACCCGTAGCTGCTGCACCGTAGAAATGGGCAGCTCTTGCAGGGAGAAATTTTGTAGCCACTCTTGAAACCGATTTTCCACCCGGAGGGCGGTAATCAGTTCGGCAATGCGATTGTTGCACTTGATCGGTTCGTCCAGGCAATAGGTGCGCAGCCGGGTGAGGGCATTGCGCACACCAAGAATATTCGCCACCACCCAGTAGGTGCCACTGGTCTTTTCCCGCATGGTTTCGTCGATCACCTTAATATTGCGATCGGTCAGAAAATCAATCATCAGCCGTCGCAGGCGGTCAGGGGGCAAAATTCCTTGGCGCACCCATTTTGAAATTTGCTGGGCTTGGCCCTCATTGAGCCGAAAGTCCAACAGCACCTGCTCAAAAATATGGTCAATCTGCTCCGTCAGGAAGTTTTCATCCCTAGCCCACACCTTAAGCATCTTGGGTAGAGATTGTCCCAACATATCCTGGAGGATATTGCCTAGAATATGGGCCGTTTTATCCTGGTTAGTGGTTCGGGTTTGGGTCAGGGCCAGGTCCAATAGCCAGCGAATGGCGGCCTGCATGCGCTCGGTTTTGAGTAACCGTTTGGCTAGGCGCTGCAATTCTTCTGGGGTGAGTAGGGACCCCATGATCGTATCGGCAATGCGCTTGGCTAGGCGGCTTTGGTTGCTGGGAATCAGGCCTGGGGTGAAGGGCAGCTGACGGCCAAAGAGATGGATGGGCCGATAGGGCCGAAACAGCATTTTGATGGCGAGATCATTGGTGAAATAGCCAATGATGCCACCGGCAATGGGCGGTACGCCCAGGAGCATGGGGGAAAGGGGACTCATTTTTGCGCCACCAGGATGCCCATCATCCCCCCCACTAGGGGATAGTGCACCGCCTGGTTAAAGCCTGCTGCCCGGGCCAGGTCCACCTGTTCCGGGCCGACGGGGAAGCGATCTACACTGGGACCGATGTAGGCATATTCTTCGGTCAGGCCACAGCGCTCCGCCGCTGGCACCACAATGGTGTTGAGATACCACTGCTGAAACTGCTCCACCCAGCCAGCGCTAGGCCGATGAAAGTCGAGCACGGCGGCTTTGGCCCCCGGTTTTAGCACTCGGTGCAGTTCCCGGAGTCCTTGGGGAATATCGATGAGGTTGCGCAGACCGTAGCCCATGGTGAGGGCATCAAATTGCTCTGCTGCAAAGGGTAATTGAAGGGCATCGGCCTCCACCCAGTGGGTGCGGCTGGTATAGCCTTTGACCTCGGAACGCTGGGCTGCGATCGCAAGCTGCTCCACTGCAAAGTCTGCCCCAGTCACCTGCCCCTGGACTCCTACCCGGCGGGCTAGTAACAGGGCTAAATCACCACTACCGCAGCACACATCCAAAACGTTCATCCCTGCCTGGGCATCGCTCCAATCCACCGCCATTTGCTTCCAAACCCGGTGGAAACCCAAGCTGAGGGACTGGTTTAGATCATCATAAACCGGGGCAATCCGGTCAAATAAATCACGAATATAGGTGGCATCGCGGGTGGCCTGGGCCATTAGTCGTTTCCTACAGACGAGTGTGCCCAGTTACCGCAATACGCCAATGCAAGGGGAAACAGGCGATCCCTATCATACTGCCGCTGGACTCAGTCTGCCTCGGCTTAGCATTTTAAACCCAGGTATTCGATCTGCACGATGGTTTAACTGCTCTAGTTCAGATGCATGCTCTAACTCAGTCACAGCTCCACCCCAGCCTTTCAATACCGGAGAGCCACTAGAGCCTGAGCCAGTTGAGCACTGGCAGTGGTCAGGATATTACCCACATCTTCCAAGGTTTCATAGCTTTGCGCCCAATGGAAAGAAACCACGGCCAAAAGAGAACCCCGATACATCACCGGGATAACCAAATGGGCTTGGGTAGCCGTGGCCGCATAGAGGCTGTCAAGGGGGCGACCATCCAATGCTGTACCGCTGCTGGTGGCATGATCGCTGGCGACATTGGGCAATGCCTGCATGGCCCAGGTGGCGATCGCCCGGCGCACCAGGGGATTATCCCCCAAACGTTGTCCCTGCAAATCCCCGAAAACAGCCGTCGTATTCCCGCCCTCCTCGCCTAGCATCTCAATGGCACATAGGCTAGTGGATAAGGTTGGCCCCCAGCCATCAACAATAAATTGGAGTGTATCGCCTAGGGAAAGCTCCATCGTCGCCAGCTGGGCCACTCGGTCCATGAGCTTGGCCTGGCGCTCGGCAACATAGAGGGCATGGTTACTTTGCTTAAGCAGCTCATAGGTCTGGGTCGCCTGTTGCACAAGACTCCTGAGGGTATCGGGCTCCCAGGGCTTAGTAATGTAGCGATAAACTTGGCCGTTATTAATGGCTTGCACCAAATCCTCCACATCCGTAAACCCGGTGAGGATGATGCGTATCGTGTCCGGAAATTCAGGGACCGTTTTACTCAAAAATTCAGTGCCCGTCATTTCAGGCATGCGCTGATCGGAAATGATCACTGCCACCTCACCGCCATGCTGCAAAACATCTAGGGCTTTTCTACCGCTCTCTGCCTTGAGCACCTCATAATCACGGCGAAAGGTGCGGTACAGCAAGGCTAGATTATCGGGCTCATCGTCCACTACTAAGAGCCGAGGTTTACACTGGGTTAATCCTGAAACCATATTTAAAGGGCTGAGGGTACTCATAGATTGGAGCCGGAATATACAAGGAAATATAGCTTTGGCATATCGTTGATCACCCGACATGGGGCGTCAAAGGTGTTCTATGCAGATAATATTAGTAAACCCAAGTTGTTCGAAGAGTCACATTTTTGAGATCTGAACAAGTAGGTTTGATGTAACCTAGGCTCGATGCACCCAATACAATAAGGTAGTTACACGAGAAATAAGAGATGTTACAGTCCCTGCTCCATGCCGCTATCAATGTTTCAGATTTAGCAGCAGCTGAACATTTTTACGGAACAGTTCTAGGTCTGAGTAAGGTTGAGCGCTCCCTAAACTTTGCCGGAGCCTGGTATCAGTTAGGCCCCACCCAAATTCACTTGATTGTAGCGGAGCGGACCCATAACATGCCAGTGCCCGAGGAAAAGTGGGGACGTCGCCCTCATTTGGCCTTTGCGATCGCAGATCTAGCCGCCGTCAAACAGTATTTAACCGCCGCAGGCATCCCCATGCAGCCCAGCGACTCAGGTCGTACCGCTCTATTCATTTGTGATCCAGATGGCCACATCATTGAACTAACTCAGTTATAAAAGGGGTTCGTTTTTGGGGGACAGGGTCTAACCGTGAAAGTTTTTATTGTCGGCTCATTGGCCCTATTGGTAGTTGTCCTACTAACCGAGCTGACCCTGCGACTGATATTAGGCTTGGGCAACCCGCCCCTCTACATCCCGGATGAGCACATTGGGTATCTGCTCGCCCCCAATCAACGGATCCGACGATTGGGCAATCTGATTATCATCAACCAGTACTCCATGCGCACCGAAGCCATTGAGAAATCGCCAGCAGCCAATACCCTGCGGGTTTTTCTCATGGGCGATTCCATCGTCAATGGCAACTGGTGGACCGATCAATCCGACACCTTGTCAGCCCGCATAGAGAACGCCCTATCCCCGCACCAGCTGGTCGAAGTCCTCAACGCATCTGCCAACTCCTGGGGTCCCCGTAATGAGTTGGCCTATCTCCAACGGTTTGGCATTTTCGAATCGCAAATAGTCATGCTGGTGATCAACACCGATGACCTCTTTGGCACCCAACCTAGCCCCCTACAGGTGGGCAAAGATCGGAGTTATCCTGACAAGAAACCGTTACTGGCCCTCTTAGAACTGACCAATCGATTTAAAAAACAACCACCCATCCCAGGGCTGAAAGAGATTCAAAATGAACCCGGCGATCGCATTGGCAAAAACTTGCTGGCCATTGCAGATATCCAGAAATATGTTGCCGCCCATGATGGTCAGCTACTGCTGGCCATGACTCCCCTCAAGCGAGAAGTTCTCGATGGTCCCAGGGACTATGAAATCATTGCCCGCCAACGGGTAGATGACCTAGTGGAACAACAACAAATTCCCTACATCGATTTTCTCGCCGTGTTTCAATCCGCCCCTGACGCTGCAGGTCTCTACCGCGATCACATCCACCTGAGCCCCATCGGCAACAATTTAGTCACCCAATCCATCACTGATCTGATCCGCCAATCTTTACCGGCTCAACCCTAGTCTTCTCCTATTGCAAGTACCATGGGATTTGTCCAAATTCTCCCCTGGTTTCTAGCCTATTCTCCCCCATGCCCTCCTGTGATACTATCAACTACACAGCTAGGGGTGCCCGCAATGATGGGCTGAGATTATACCCTCGGAACCTGACTCTGGGTAATGCCAGCGTAGGGAAGCAGCCGATTTAGTCGATGGCGATTGCTAATTCGTGTTCGTGGGAAATCTGAGGGAAAAGGAAAAGGGAAAAGTCTGTTAATCACAGATCATTAACCCTAAACAATCCGCTCCATGACTCCTAGTGATTTGTCCAACACGATGAGGCAGGACTGTGTCCATAGGAGCCATTGCGCTGCTCGTGACCCTGGTTACGACCGCGGCATTTACCTTGTTTGGCGTATTGTACGCCGGACGGAAAAGTATTGATTTAGAAAGCTATATGGTCAACCGCAACCAGGTAGGTGGTTGGTCGGCCTTGGCGACGGTGACGGCATCGGCCCTGGGGGCCTGGATTTTGTTTAGTCCCCAGGAGGCCGGGTCGGCCTTTGGCGGGGTGTCGGCCATTTTGGGCTATTGCCTGGGGTCCGCCGGGGCTGTTGCCCTGTTTTTTGTGGTGGGCCCCCGGTTGCGCCATCTCATGCCCCAGGGCCATTCCCTGAATGAATATGTCAAGCATCGCTTTGGCGACCCCATGTATTGGCTGGTGGAAGTGGTGATTGTGTTTTACATGTTTATTTACCTGACGGCGGAACTGACGGCCATTGCCAAGGTGCTCCAGCTGGTGGCCGATGTGCCCTTGGGGGTGACGGCCCTAGTGGTGATCATAGCGGTGTTTATCTACACCACCGTGGGGGGCTTGGGTGCCACCATCTTGACCGATGTGGTGCAGTTTGTGGTGATTGTCCCCCTGTTGTTGCTATGCGCTGGAACCATTGTTATGGCTCTAGGCGGGGCCGATGCCTTTAGGGCTGTTGCCGCCCAGCAACCGGAGTTACTGTCCCTGGGTAATATTGGTGGTTTGCGCTTTGGGGCAACGCTGCTCATCGCCATTGTGGCGGCGGAGGTGTTTAACCAGGGCAACTGGCAACGGGTCTATGCCTGTCGCGATAGCCGAACTGTGCGCCGCGCCTTTCTTGGGTCAGCTGTGGTGATTTTGCCCCTGATCTTTATTGCGGGGATGTTGGGTTTGTTGGCGGTGCCTTTGGCCACAACGCAGCCCGACATCATTGGCGAGACCGCTTTGTTTGGGGTGTTGAGTCAGCTGGCAATGCCCAACTGGGTGTTGGTGACAGTGATTGTTCTGGCCCTGGCGCTGGTGATGAGCAGTCTGGACTCCCTGCTCAATGGTCTGGCCAGTGTGTTTACCTTGGATTTGATGCGACTACTGCCCGACCCCTCGGCCACCAATGTGCTGAAGATATCGCGAATTTTGACGGTGTTGATGGGGGTGCCTGCGATCGCAATAGCTTCCCAAGGCTACAGCGTACTGTATCTATTCTTTGTGGCCGATTTAATCTGTGCCGCAGTCGTGTTCCCCGTGTTGTACGGCCTGTACAGTCGTCATCTGACAGGGATAAATGCATTTGTTAGCTCCCTGGTGGGCATGGTCGCCGGACTGCTATTTTTCCCAAAACCGGACTTCTCCCCATTATTTGCCGCCGTACCTGGCAGTGCCGATCTGCTGCACAGTTTTGCCGCAGCCCTGATGGCGTCAACCGTTGTCACCTTAGTGTGGACTGCCTTAGCCAAACAAAATAAAACGGCTCCAATTTTTAACTACGATCAGCTCCGGGCTAAAACCTACTCATGATCGATCAGATGCACTATGCGCGCCGTTTACCCCATGGTGACGTGCTGAGGATGGTTGGCAATGCGCTGTAGCCAAGCCTGAATCGCAGGATAATGGGTCAGCTCAAAATCACCCTCATGGGCGACATGGGTATAGGCATACAGGGATATATCAGCAATGGTCATGGTGGAACCCACGAAAAAAGCCTGATTTGCTAGGGCAGTTTCCATCACATCTAGTGCCCTATATCCCCCCGCTTTTTTGCCTTCAAATTCTTGTCGCCGTTCTTCCGGCAGGCCTAGATATTTGGCAATAAAGCGAGCCACAGCGATGTAGGGCTCATGGCTATACTGTTCAAAAAATTGCCATTGCAACACATTGGCCCTTAACCAACGCTCCTCAGGCAGATAGTCAGTGCCCTGGGCAAGATAGTTGAGAATGGCATTGGATTCCGCAAGACATTGACCCGAGGGCAATTCTAGGACTGGAATTTTGCCGTTGGGATTCTTTGCGAGAAAATCAGGGGTGCGCGTGTCTCCCTGCAAAATATCCACCTCTATCCATTCATGGGCCATGGCTAGGTGGGCCATGAGGAGTTTGATTTTGTAGCAGTTGCCAGACTGGCTATCTCCATACACTCTGTACACAGGCAAATCTCCTCCAGGAATGGACTGTCAAAGCATTGTACGGGTCTGCATAAACAATGGAGGTACAGATGAATGAATGACCCAACTAAAAAGCCCTACGGGGGACGGAGCGATGGTTCTGGCACCTGAGGCAGAGGGGGAGGGAGCCGAATAGGGGGGTGGCTAGGCTGTTTGGAGTTCTTTCCAGCGGGCTTGGATCTGGTCGATGGTGTAAACCGCCTTGAAATCGATATTTTCTCGGGTGTAGTATTCTGCTCCCCCCTGTTGCCGATCGACTAGGGAAATCACCTGATTCACCGCGTAGCCAGCATCCCGTAACCGCACAATGGCCTGCATGGCAGACTGTCCGGTGGTGACCACATCTTCCAGAATCACCACGTTGCTTTGAGCGGGTAAAATTGGCCCTTCAATATAGGCTTGGGTGCCGTGACCTTTGGCCTCTTTGCGCACAATCAGCGGGGTGATCGAGCGATGCTCATAGGCTGCTACGACACTCACAGCGGTGAGAATGGGATCGGCCCCCAAGGTGAGTCCACCCACTCCCACGACGCTGCTGTCTAAATAGTCGAGCATTACCCGACCCACCATCTGTCCTCCTTGGGGATGGAGGGTGACGAGCTTGCCATTGATGTAATAGGTACTCTGCTGGCCCGATGACAGGACAAAGTCGCCTTCTTTGTAGGCGTCTGTACAAATTAAATCGAGTAGCTGCTGCTTAACCGTAGCGAGGTCAGCAGCGAGGTCAGCGGTCGCGGGGGACGTCATGGCGGATATCACGTGATCAGTGGGTAATTTAGAAGAATCGTCAACTAGGCTCTAGCACTAATATGACCAAGCAGCGTTGCAAAAATTAGTAAAACAGATAAGATAGAGTCCAACTTTTGTTAAGCAATTCTGCTTGAATTTTTGGCAGCTTCATTATCAACTGCCGATATTAGCTGCAGAATAGTGCTTAGCCAGTTTATCGATTTTTATGGACCGGGGTACCATATGCCCCAAATTGTGAGGGAAAAGAACCATCATGACATTTAAGGGATTAGTCCTCGGTACGGTGGTTGCGATCGCAACCTTATCAGCAATGGCCACCCGTGCCAATGCTCAATCTGCCTCGTTTGATGAACCTACTGTGCTGGAAACCATGGACGAGGTTATGACCGCCGAAAGTGGTGATTATTCCAGAGATCGCAGCAGTCTCCGGCAAACGGCCCATTACTTTGGCCTCGGATTACCAGGCCGCTCAGCGTTTCCTGAGCTAGAGCTAGACCGTAACAGCGATGCCATTCTTGAAGCCTATAACGAGCTAATGCTACTGCAGACGCAAAATACGGCAACTATTCGGGTACCTGATCTAGCCAGCCCCTACTACACCTCCTTGCAAAGCTTGCCCAGTGCCCAGTCTGGCACTCGGGCGATCGGCACTGAACTAAACTTTGCCCCCCTGCCAAGTCGCTAAGCTAGATTCCCGAACGCAGCTTTGGCCCTTTACCAAGTCGCTAAGCTAAAGCCCCTTGCCGATTGAAAACCCCCGGAGTTTTTAAAACTCCGGGGGTTTATAATCCAGGGTGCAGGAGTTGAACCTGCCTAGGGCGAATTATGAGTTCGCTGCCTCATCCGCTCGGCCAACCCTGGCTTGATGAAAGCGTATTTATCGTTAGATTCGTTATAGCATAGCCAACTACTCAAAATAGTTGAGTGGTAGTTTTTGATATATTTGAGCTGAGGTTTTTAAAGCTACGCTGCTTCTGAATAAACCCCACCTACACCGAGTCCATCCCCTGATCCCATGAGAATTAATCCAGCCATCGCCTTTACCTTGATACTGCTGGCTGCCATGTTTGGCTCCGGTATCGTTAGCGCCTCCTGGGGATATTCACTGGGGCGCCAGGCCCTCACGGGTATTCGTCAGCCCGAAACTCGACCCGCCAGCGCTTCCACGGCCAGTCGAGGCACTAGCCAAACCAGTGACTTTGTCCTGCTCAAAGAAGAGGATATCCTCAAAAACGTTAAGGCCCGCATCGAAGGCGGTTTAGAGACCACTGAGTAATGGAGCCGAGTCCGCGATATATCAGCAGCTTGATGATGAAATCACACCGAGGATCAGTAACGTCCATCAATAAACTTTGCCTTTTAGGGGACTGGCGGTGACTGTGGAAGGCATAGATGCCGTTGGTAGTGGTTCTTTACCCATCAGCGCTACAGGCATCACGATCCGCCTCTTGGTGATCGTGGGCTTGATTTGTTTGAATGCTTTTTTCGTGGCTGCGGAATTTTCCATCGTTTCGGTTCGCCGGTCGCGCATTAATCAACTGGCGGCCGTGGGTGATTTCCAGGCCCAAGCCGTACAAGGCTTACAGCAAAGCATTGAGCAGTTCCTCCCCACTGCTCAAATTGGCATTACCATGGCCAGTTTGGCCCTGGGATGGATTGGGGAAGATACCCTGGCGCTCCTATTTCGTCATTGGTTTCGGCAATGGTCCATTCCCCTGACCTCCTTTTCCCATGAGATCGCACTTGTGGTGGCCTTTTGGACCCTGGCCTATTTACAAATTGTTTTAGGGGAACTGGTCCCCAAGTCCCTAGCCCGTAGTTATGCCGAACAAACCTCCCGCCTGCTAGGCCCGGTCAGCCTCACCGTATCTCGTCTATTTTCGCCGGTGGTGTGGGTGTTAAACCACTCCACCCAGGCGTTTCTAACGCTGCTCGGACTACAGGGGCAACGGCAGTTCGATAATCAGCTCACCTCTGACGAACTGCAAATGATCATCAGCACCCCCACCGCCGTGCTCGATTTGGACCAAGAAGAACGGGAAATTCTGAATAATGTCTTTGAAACCCGCGACTTTACCGTAGAAGACATTATGGTGCCGCGCACCCAAATCATCGGTCTCGAAGAAACCGCCACCTGGCAGACATTGCTCAATATGGTGGTTGAGACCGGCTATTCCCAGTTTCCGCTCCTCGGTGACTCCCTGGACAATATCAAAGGCATTCTCGACTTTAAGGCCATGGCTGAGCCCCTAGCCAAGGGTGAGCTTACCTTGACTACCCCCATTGCTGCTTGGATGAAGACGGCCCGGGTGGTACCGGCCGATTTACCCCTCAGCGATTTACTCAGTCGCATGCAACAGTTAAACCGTTCCATGCTGATTGTGGTGGATAACTATGGCGGCACGGCGGGGTTGGTGACTTGGGCCGATGTCACCGCTGAACTGATTGGCGAAGCCGATGAGGTGGCCGGGGACATTGCTTATGTCGATGACTACTCAGCGGTGGTCCCGGCTCAAATGGAAATTGACGCGGTCAATAAGCAATTTATGTTGGAATTGCCTACCACGGAAGACTACCAAACCCTGGCTGGATTTCTGATCCACGCCCTACAAAAAATCCCCAGGGCAGGGGAGCAGCTAAGTTATGGTGAGGATTTGGTGTTTACGGTCAAGGCGGTTAAAGGTCCTAAGTTAGAGCAGATTCAAATTGTGCGTCAGCAGGTACCCCTACGTCGTCGAAGTTCCCGTAGACAGCCGGGAAATTGACACAGTGCCTGCTGCAGTCATGCCCAATCTGGCCACAATCCGGATAGCAAAGGCTGGTAAAACTAGTTTGAAAATTAGTTGGGTAATTGCCCCGATGGGGTTGCAGTCCACCAAAGAAGGCGAGATTGCTGTGGTAATATCTGGTTGACTTTGAGCAAAGTAAAGTCATTTTGAGAGGAATTTACTCTCTGGTGTGAGGGACCCTGGTGTGCAAAAACGAGATTCTCAAATCGCAAGTGATAGTCATGAAGACTTGCTCCGCATTGGTGTTATTGGCGTGGGCAATATGGGCCAACACCATGCTAGGGTGCTTAGTCGCATCAAAGAGGTGCAGCTAGTCGGCATCGCGGATACTAACGTTGAGCGCGGTCTGTCTACGGCGGGCACGTATGGGGTGCGTTTTTTTGAGGAATATGACGAGCTGCTGAAATATGTGGATGCGGTTTGCATTGCCGTGCCCACCCGGTTTCATCACACGGTGGGTATGGCCTGCTTGAAAGCAGGGATACACATGCTGATTGAAAAGCCCATCGCCGCTAATATTGCTGAGGCTGAGTCCTTGGTGAATGCAGCAGCAGAGGCCAACTGCATCCTACAGGTGGGGCATATTGAGCGCTTTAATCCCGCCTTTCAGGAGCTCCACAATGTGCTCAAAACTGAGAAACTCCTGGCGTTAGAAGCTCGACGCATGAGTCCCTACTCCCAGCGGGCGAATGATGTGTCGGTGGTGCTGGATTTGATGATCCATGACATTGACCTGCTGCTGGAGTTGGCTTCGGCTCCGGTGGTGAAGCTGACGGCCAGTGGTAGTCGCGCTGAGGATTCTCCCTATTTGGACTATGTGACCGCTACCTTGGGTTTTGCCAATGGTATTGTGGCCACCCTCACCGCCAGCAAGGTCACCCATCGTAAAATCCGGAGCATTGCCGCCCATTGCCAAAACTCCCTGACCGAGGCGGATTTTCTCAATAATGAGATTTTGATTCATCGTCAGACAACGGCCAACACCATGACCGACTATGGGCAGGTGCTGTATCGCCAGGATGGTCTGATTGAGAAGGTTTATACCAGCAATATTGAACCACTCCACGCGGAGTTAGAGCATTTTATTAACTGCGCGCGCGGGGGTGGTCAACCCTTTGTGGGTGGTGAACAGGCGCTGAAGGCCCTGCGGTTGGCTAGCTTGATCGAGCAGATGGCCCTCGATGGCCAAGCTTGGAAAACTGAGGATGAGATGATCGGGGTATTGCAGACCGCTACGGTATAGCACTTAAGGTATGGCGGTGATGACGGCGGGTTCGATTGCGATCGCAACCCACCCACTTTCCTGGCCGGACATACCAAAAATCACCTCCCCGGCATGGGCGGTAAAGAAGCAGCGGCGGATACCATCCACGGTGCGACAGAGGGCGACCGTGCCGGAACGCACTTGCCATGCCTGTTCTGGAGAATTTAGCTCCAGAATTTCATCCCGCTGGATATGGCACGCCGTTGGTCGGTCTGCTCGGGGTAGTGTGCTCAAAGTAGCCATAATTATGTGCGGTATACCAATTAACAGAATCTCCTAGCATAATCACCTGGGGGTATGGAGTGGGCATTTCCCCATTTATCTTAGGAATATTGAAATAAACTTTATGGAAACCTAAGGGCATATTGCCCTAGCCCGATAAGGGCACTACCAGAGCGTATTTTATCGGGGTTTTTACGGAGGGACCGTGATCTGGGTCGGGCTCGGTTTTGGCGGCCTAGCTTTGTGGAGCTAGTTTTGTAGAGACCTGGGCCGTTACGGTGTCCCGTTTAGTTGGGTGCCCGCTAGCGGTTGTAGCTGCGCGATGTGGGGACTTAATGAGGATAGGGCAATGCCCGCTCTCTGGGCTGCGATCGCACCCACGGCCTCCAGATAGGACGTTACTCTGACCACCCTCAGGCCCAAGGTCGCCGCCGTCACATTAAGGGCCGTTCTGTTGTCTTGGACGGCAATGATTTGGGTACCAGTGCCACTCAGGCTGAGGACGGCACTGCCCCCTAGGGCGCTGGCTGGCACCACCAGGGCATCCACATCTTGGGCGCTGATACCCTGGGCAGGAAAGGTCTGGGCAGGGAAGAGGCTGCTAGGATTTGTATCCCTAACCTGAGGCATAAACTGGGGGGCTTTACTTAACCCAGCCAACACACAGGGTAAAAACGTGTAGCCCAGTTCCTCGGCGGCAGACCGGGGGGAAATGGTGGGATCGAGGGGCAGGGGTTGTAGGGCGGGGGCATGGGCACAGGGCACCTGAAACTGGCGCACCACCAGATGACTAATGACGGCTTCAGCCCCCGCTAGGGGGTCCACCCCCTCCCCCTGACGGTAGGCGGTGAGGGCATCGCTGTCCTCATCATCGGGAAAGCGGGCCACCACGGCAATGGCGGTACAGCCTGCCTGGAGTAACTGTTCCACGGCCCGCAATAGGCTGTCAGGGCAGTCTAGGGTACCCCAGGTGGCGGCTTCGGCCTGTTGTAGACGCACCCCCAAAGGCTGGTCGGTGGTGACATAACCGCGAATATCTAGACCTAAGGTGGCTCGGGCCGCATCGGCTGCCTGCAGGTGTCGCCAGCGCAAGTCGTCTTCCATAGCCTGGTCTAACACCAAGCCGATGGTGTTTTGATGCACCGGCTGCAGGTGCCAATGTCCGGCGGCGAACTGGTCTAGGCCATAGCCTTCCACATAGTAGGCATTGGGCAGGGGCCAATAAAGCTGGGCCCCGTTGAGGACATTGGGATGGGTGATCAGACGGTCGGTGACCTGTGCGATCGCACGGGCCACGGGCAATGCATCCCCGGCATAGCCACCGATGGCAGCCCCCACACCGGTAGGAACAATCATCATCGTGGTGTGGGGCCGGGCATAGGATGGGAGCGGAGCATTCACCCTCATGGCTGGGCAGCAGCGCCCAACGTCACCACCGCCTCCACATGGGCAACAGACCCATCCACTGACGTAATTGCCCACCGCAGGGGCTCACCATAGTCGTGGAGCTGGGTTTCAATCTGATGCCGCAGCTCCACCCCCGTAGCCCCTAGCTCCACCGTCATCCGCACAAACTTCGTAGCCAGCCGCGCACTACCGGCTGCTGCGTTATTGACCACTCTGATCACCTAATTAATTCATTGGGCATTCCCACTCTCCAACCATGGCCATGGCCCCATGGGCATGGCCATGGGTAAAAGATACAGTGTTCAGACACAGTTACCCCTGAAACTGACCAAACTGAGCCTGATAGACTTCATCTTCCTTTTCCGTCACGATTTTGAGATCAGAGGTGGCATAGGCCACACACAGCAGGGCATAGCCTTTATCCTGTAACTCTTGACTAACCCCCATCCCATCTTCCTGGGATACGCTGCCCTCAGTCACCAATGCAGCGCAGGTGGTGCACACCCCCGCACCACAGGAGGTGGGCAGGTCGATGCCAGCGGCATGGCCCGCTTCTAAAATCGTTTGGCTGCCATCAACAGTGATGGTTTGCACAGTCCCTTGATGATTAATTTCGACAGAGTAAGTCGCCATGGCGCAGATTATTTTGAAAAATGTTTTTGAAAGAGTCTGAAACGGAAAGAGTCTGGAACGTGATTAGCCTGAAACAGATACCAATTGGACGGGGATTGTCATCCTAGGCCTGAGATTTTTCTTGGAACACCCGCTCAAATTCGTCGAGCAAATCATCCATTTCCTCCAGGGCCTGATTAACGTCGATTCTCAATGTACCGAGGTTAGGTTGTTCTAGCAGCTGAAGCAGGGAATTACGTTTTAATTTGATCTGTTCAATTTGAGTTTTAATCATTTCTAGGGTCATGGTCAGGTCTCCTCTCAACGTCTACAGATTTCAGAATAAGCAAATTTGGGTGACTAATGCCAGGTATAAGGCTAGGGGCTAGGGACAATAGCCCATGGGTTCCCAGGCGTTATGTTTTGGTCGGAGGTCAACGTCAAATCCCTTTACTATGGATTGAGTACGTTTATTTATTATCTCTCACCACTCTTTTTTTCTTAAGACTGCAATCCATATGCTACGCAAAATTCCCCTCGGTGGTGTTTTACTATCAATCGGGTCTATCCTGACCATCGTTGGCTTTGTGGCCTATTTCAGGGATATGGCGACCTTAAACTTGGTGGGCTTTTTCTATGGCATCCCGATTTTGCTGGGGGGAGCGGCGTTGCGAGCGGCTGAGTTAGAACCCGTGCCCTACAGCCAAGCACCCAGTAACACGGTGATTGAGCTTAGGGATAAGACGGCTACACAAACTCAGAACCAGGTGCGCAAAGATGTCACTCGCTATCGCTACGGCCAAGATGCCCATCTGGATATTGCCCTGGAGCGCCTTGGTCTGAGTCCGAATGATAAGCAGCGGCCAGTACTCAGTGGTTTGCGGGAAGAACTGCGGGATGGTGCCTATGCTCTGGTATTGGAGTTTGACTCTCCGTATATCACCCTGGATACTTGGCAGGAAAAGCACGAAAAATTTGAAAATTTCTTTGGTCCTAATATTCGGGCTGAAATTGGCTTGATGGCCGATGAGCGTAAGGAATTAGCGTTGATTACTGTTCTAAACTCGGATACGTAATCTGGATCCTCCCAAGGCTCAACAACGCCAAAAAAATAAACATCAGACGCGCCTTTTCTAGGGAAGACGCGTCTGATGTTTTTGGATAATCAATCCTTTTGGATTTGGATTTGGGTGATGCCGAATCAGTTATCTTGATTCGACATCGTTATGCCCATGGGAAGCTCCTTTAGAAGCTCCTTTAGAAGATGAAGTTGCTGTCGTCAATGGTGACGGCATTGACATTCATCAATAGGGCTACCTGCTCCATGCCCGTGCCGGGGTTGGCCATAATCGCGGTATGGTTACCGACTTGTTGGGCCATGACGTTACTACCCAAGACGGCATTGCCGTTGAAGACGGTGCTGAGGTCGATGCGATCGCGCACAATCTCAAAGTCGAAGACGATGTCTCCAAACTCATTCACCCCCTCATAGCGGAAGGTATCTCGACCCTGGCCACCAAACAGTAGATCGTTAGCCGCGCCACCCACCAGGATGTCATCGCCACTGCCACCCCGCAGGATATCGCTGCCTTCGTTCCCATAGAGGCTGTCATTATCACTGCCGCCAGAGAGCAAGTCATCCCCCAATCCGCCGTAGAGTAGGTCATCACCACTACCGCCGTTGATTAGGTCCTTGCCCGCCATGCCATAGGCCACATCATCACCGCTACCCGCGTTGACAATATCGTCCCCATCGCCCGCGTCAATCTCATCGCCATCGCTACCGGCATTGAGGATGTCGTTACCCACACCCCCGACCACGATGTCCAGGTCACTACCGCCGTTAACGATGTCGTCACCGGCTCCACCATCGAGGGTATCGTCGTCACTGAGACCATTGATGATGTCGTCACCGTCACCGCCCGTAATCACATCATCACCCCCGGTCCCTGAACCATTGTCAGGGTTGCTGTTGCCCGCTTGCAGGTAGTCAGGTATACCGTCACCGTTGGTATCCAGGGCCGTTGGATCACCATCATCGCCAAAGCCATCGGCGGGGTCAACCGCATCGATAACGCCGTCACCGTCGGTATCGACACCGTCAACCATGCCATCATCATCGGCATCCAGATCACCGTTACCGCCTTCAACGACATCGAAAATGCCATCACCATCGGTGTCGAGGTCAAGGTAGTTAGGCGTATCGTCACTGTCAAGATCTGGAGCCTCGGGTGCACCATCATCCCCAAAGGAATCAGGGGCCGGGTCCACCGAATCCTTGATGCCATCGCCATCGGTGTCAGGGCCATCCACCAGGCCATCGCCATTGGTATCGGGGCTGCCGCCTTCGAGCACATCGTTGATGCCATCGTTGTCGGAGTCGAGGTCAAGATTATTGACCACCCCATCGCCATCGGTATCGGGTGGAGCGGTGTCACCCTGGTCGCCAAAGGTATCAGGGGCCGGGTCGACCACATCGGCAATGCCATCGCCATCGGTGTCAGGGCCATCCACCAGGCCATTGCCATCGGTGTCCTCGTTACCGCCTTCGAGCACATCGTTGATGCCATCGTCGTCAGAGTCGAGGTCGAGGTTATCAGCCACCCCATCACCATCGGTATCGGGGGCAGGCTCATCGCCGACATCACCAAAGCCATTGTTGGGGTCCACCTCATCTTTCAGGCCGTCGCCATCGGTATCGGTGCCGTCAATCAGACCGTCGCCATCGGTGTCCTCATTGCCCCCTTCAATTACATCGTTGATGCCATCGTTGTCGGCATCCAGGTCGAGGTTGTCGGCCACCCCATCGCCATCGGTATCGGGGGCAGGCTCATCGCCCACATCGCCGAAGCCAGCGTTGGGGTCCACCTCATCTTTGAGGCCATCACCATCAGAGTCAGGGCCGTCAATCAGGCCATCGCCATCGGTGTCCTCATTGCCCCCTTCAATCACGTCGTTGATGCCATCGTCGTCGGAGTCGAGGTCGAGGTTGTCGGTCACCCCATCGCCATCGGTATCGGGTGCGGGGGTATCGCCCTGGTCACCAAAGCCAGCATTGGGGTCGACCACATCGGCGATGCCGTCGCCGTCCGTGTCAGGGCCATCAATCAGGCCATCACCATCGGTGTCCTCATTGCCCCCTTCAATCACATCGTTGATGCCATCGTCATCGGAGTCGAGGTCAAGGGCATCGACCACCCCATCGCCGTCGGTATCCGGTCCGGGCTCTTCACCCACATCGCCAAAGCCAGCGTTGGGGTCCACCACATCGGCAATGCCATCGCCATCGCTGTCGGGACCATCCACCAGGCCATCGCCATCGAGGTCCTCATTGCCGTCTTCGAGCACATCGTTGATGCCATCGTCGTCGGAGTCGAGGTCACGGAAGTCGTTGACGCCATCGCCATCGGTGTCAGGATTATCAATGGGGGTGCCGCCGTCGCTGGGGTCGAGGGCATCGGGAAGACCATCACCATCGGTGTCGAGGGTACCGGTATTGTCATCCAGGCCATCGCCGTCAGTGTCAGTACCGCCCGCTTCAATCACATCGTTGATGCCATCGTTGTCGGTGTCGAGGTCTTTGTAGTCGTCGACGCCATCGCCATCGGTGTCCATGGGAGCATCGGGGGTGCCATCGCCGTCATAGTCCGGCGCACCCGACTCAGGCGCGGTTTCCACCGGATCCGCCAACCCGTTGGGGCCAAAGGTGTTGCCAGGGTTAATGTCGGTCGGGTCAATAACGCCATCGCCATCGGTATCGAGGGCGTCGATGTCATCAGGACTGAGACCGGATTCCTCAAGGTCCGTCAGACCATCGCCATCGCTATCGAGATCGAGGTAGTTGGGAATGCCATCGCCATCAAGGTCATCGGTGCCTTCTTCGGTATCGAGGATGCCGTCATTGTCACTATCCAGGTCACGGAAGTCTTCGATGCCATCGCCATCACTGTCGGGGTTGGGAATTGGCGTCCCCGCATCGCCGGGGTCGAGGGCATCGGGAATGCCATCGCCATCAGCATCGGGGCCACCGGTATTGTCATCAACGCCATCCTCATCAGCGTCGGTACCACCGGCTTCAATCACATCGTCAATGCCATCATCATCGGCATCGAGATCCTGGAAGTCGGGCTCTCCATCACTATCCGTATCCACTGGTGCATCCAGAACACCGTCGCCATCGTAGTCAGGCTCACCAGACTCCGGTGTGGTTTCCACATCATCGGCGAGACCATTGGGGCCAAAGGTATTCGTGGGGTCAATGACGCCGTCATTATCGGTGTCGAGGGCATCGATATCGGTGGGGCTAAGCCCGGACTCATCCAGGTCAGGAATGCCATCGCCATCGGCATCTAAATCGAGATGGTCGGGGATACTATCGAGGTCGGTATCGTAAGCATCGTCCACACCGTCGCCATTGACATCGCTAAAGCCAGGGGCATCGGGGTCTAGATAGTCAGGAATGTCATCGCCGTCGGTGTCGGTGGCCGGGTCAGTGGGCACTTCGTCGATATCGAGGATGCCATCGTTGTCATCGTCAATGTCAACGCCATCGCCGATGCCATCGCCGTCGCTATCGAGCAGGTCGCGGTAGTCCACATCACCGCCGCTAGCGGCATCCCCGTTGGCATCCGGTAGGTCAGTGACCGGGTCAGTGACGCCATCGGTGGGGTCAGCGCCGGGGACATCATCAAAGGCATCGTCCAGACCGTCGCCATCGGTATCGGTACCGGTGGGCACATCGGAGTCGCCATTCTCAGCAAAGTCAGGGAACCCGTCGTTATCGGAGTCACTGTCGAGGTAGTCGGGGTCATCGATGCCGTCGGTGTTCTCGGGGGTGACCGCCGTGCCGCCATTGTCGGGGTCAAAGACATCGTCAAGACCATCACCATCGGTGTCGGTACCCGAGGGCACCCCATACCCTGTCGTGGTTTGGGCTTCAACGATATCGGGGATGCCGTCATCATCGGCGTCGATGTCCTGGAAGTCGGCCAGTGGGTCGCTGTCGCTGTTGACGGGAACGACTGGCGTACCGCCTTCGCTGGCATCGACACTATCGGCCAGACCGTCGTTGTCCAGGTCACCGGTAACGGGGTCATCCATTTCGTCGAGGGTGCCGTCACCGTCGGTGTCCACTACGGCTGGGTCTTGACCGCTCTCAATCAGGTCAGTGATGCCGTCGTTGTCGGCGTCGATGTCCATGTGGTCGGGGGTGCCGTCACCGTCGGTGTCATAGGCATCGTCTACACCGTCACTATTGGCATCGGTGAAGCCGGGGGCATCGGGGTCGAGATAGTCAAGGACGCCGTCGCCGTCGGTGTCGGTATTGGGGTCGGCGGGCACTTCATCGGTGTCGAGGATGCCGTCGTTGTCGTCGTCGAGGTCAACGCCATCGCCGATGCCGTCACCGTCGCTGTCGAGCAGGTCACGGAAGTCCACATCACCGCCAGTGCCCACATCGCCGTCTTCGTCGGGGAGGTCGGTGGCCGGGTCGGTCAGGCCATCGGCCGGGTCAGGGCCAGGGACATCGTCAAAGGCATCGTCGAGGCCGTCGCCATCGGTGTCGGTGCCAGTGAGGACATCGGGGTCACCATTTTCGGCCACATCCAGATAGCCGTCGTTATCACTGTCGGTATCCAGGTAGTCGGGGTCGTCGAGGCCGTCGGTGTTCTCCGGCGTAATGGCGGTGCCGCCATCGTCGGCATCAAAGGCATCGTCGAGGCCATCGCCATCGGTGTCGGTGCCGCTGGGGGCGATATAGGTATCGGTGGGTTGACCTTCGACGATATCGGGGATGCCGTCGTCATCGGCGTCGATGTCCTGGAAGTCGGCGAGACTATCGGTGTCGCTGTTGACGGGCACCACGGGGGTGCCGCCATTGTCACCGTCGACGCTATCGGCTAGACCGTCGTCATCGGTGTCACCGGTAACGGGGTCATCCATTTCGTCGAGGCTGCCGTTGTTGTCGGTGTCCACTACGGCTGGGTCTTGGCCGCTCTCAATCAGGTCGGTGATGCCGTCATTGTCGGCGTCGATGTCCATATGGTCGGGGGTGCCGTCACCATCGGTGTCATAGGCATCGTCGACACCGTCGCTATTGGCATCGGTGAAGCCAGGGGCATCGGGGTCGAGATAGTCAAGGACGCCGTCGCCGTCAGTGTCGGTGTTCGGGTCTGCCGGAACCTCATCGGTATCGAGGATGCCGTCGTTGTCGTCGTCGAGGTCAACGCCATCGCCGATGCCGTCACCGTCGCTGTCGAGCAGGTCACGGAAGTCCACATCACCGCCGGTGCCCACATCGCCGTCTTCGTCGGGGAGGTCGGTGGCCGGGTCAGTCAGGCCGTCGGCCGGGTCAGGGCCAGGGACATCGTCAAAGGCATCGTCGAGGCCGTCGCCATCGGTGTCGGTGCCGGTGAGGACATCGGGGTCACCATTTTCGGCCACATCCAGATAGCCGTCGTTATCACTGTCGGTATCCAGGTAGTCGGGGTCGTCGAGGCCGTCGGTGTTCTCGGGCGTGATGGGGGTGCCGCCATCGTCGGCATCAAAGGCATCGTCGAGGCCATCGCCATCGGTGTCGGTGCCGCTGGGGGCGATATAGGTATCGGTGGGTTGACCTTCGACGATATCGGGGATACCGTCGTCATCGGCGTCGATGTCCTGGAAGTCGGCCAGACTATCGGTGTCGCTGTTGACGGGCACCACGGGGGTGCCGCCATTGTCACCGTCGACGCTATCGGCCAGACCGTCGTCATCGGTGTCACCGGTAACGGGGTCATCCATTTCGTCGAGGCTGCCGTTGTTGTCGGTGTCAACCACAGCTGGATCTTGACCGCTCTCGATTAGGTCGGTGATGCCGTCATTGTCGGCGTCGATGTCCATATGGTCGGGGGTGCCGTCACCATCGGTGTCATAGGCATCGTCCACTCCATCACTATTGGCATCGGTGAAGCCGGGGGCATCGGGGTCGAGATAGTCCACAACGCCGTCGCCGTCGGTATCGGCATTGGGGTCGGCGGGCACTTCATCGGTGTCAAGGATGCCGTCGTTGTCGTCATCCAGGTCAAAGGCATCGGCAATGCCGTCCTGGTCATGGTCGAGGATGTCGCGGTAGTCCACATCGCCACCGGTGCCGACATCGCCGTCTTCATCGGGGAGGTCCGTGGCGGGGGCATCGATTTCGTCGTTGATGTCGACATCATCGAGAGTAGCGCCTTCAAAGGCATCGTCGAGACCATCGCCGTCGGTGTCGACGCCGCTGGGGGCGTTGACGGGGTTGCCGTTTTCCACCACATCGGGCACACCGTCGTTGTCGGTGTCGGTATCGAGATAGTCGGGGTCATCGATGCCGTCGGTGTTTTCGGGGGTAACCGCCGTGCCGCCATTGTCCACATCGTAGAGGTCGTCGAGGCCATCACCGTCGGTGTCGATGCCGCTGGGGGCGATATAGGTATCGGTGGGTTGACCTTCGACGATATCGGGGATGCCGTCGTCATCGGCGTCGATGTCCTGGAAGTCGGCGAGACTATCGGTGTCGCTGTTGACGGGCACCACGGGGGTGCCGCCATTGTCACCGTCGACGCTATCGGCTAGACCGTCGTCATCGGTGTCACCGGTAACGGGGTCATCCATTTCGTCGAGGCTGCCGTTGTTGTCGGTGTCCACTACGGCTGGGTCTTGGCCGCTCTCAATCAGGTCGGTGATGCCGTCATTGTCGGCGTCGATGTCCATATGGTCGGGGGTGCCGTCACCATCGGTGTCATAGGCATCGTCGACACCGTCGCTATTGGCATCGGTGAAGCCAGGGGCATCGGGGTCGAGATAGTCAAGGACGCCGTCGCCGTCAGTGTCGGTGTTCGGGTCTGCCGGAACCTCATCGGTATCGAGGATGCCGTCGTTGTCGTCATCGAGGTCAACGCCATCGCCGATGCCATCGCCGTCGCTGTCGAGCAGGTCACGGAAGTCCACATCACCGCCAGTGCCCACATCGCCGTCTTCGTCGGGTAGGTCGGTGGCCGGGTCAGTCAGGCCGTCGGCCGGGTCAGGGCCAGGGACATCGTCAAAGGCATCGTCGAGGCCGTCGCCATCGGTATCGGTGCCCGTGAGCACATCGGGGTCACCATTTTCGGCCACATCCAGATAGCCGTCGTTATCACTGTCGGTATCGAGATAGTCGGGGTCGTCGATGCCGTCGGTGTTCTCGGGCGTGATGGGGGTGCCGCCATCGTCGGCATCAAAGGCATCGTCGAGACCATCGCCATCGGTATCGGTGCCGCTGGGAGCCACGTAGGAGCCCGTGGGCTGACCTTCAACAATATCGGTGATGCCGTCGTCATCGGCGTCGATGTCTTGGAAGTCGGCGAGAGTGTCGCTGTCGCTGTTGACAGGAACAACGGGGGTGCCGGAGGTAACTTCACCCACACCGCTACCGCTATCGACACCATCGACACTATCGGCAAGACCGTCATTGTCGGTGTCACCGGTGACGGGGTCATCCATCTCGTCTAGGGTGCCGTCATTGTCGGTGTCGACCACCGCCGGGTCTTGACCGCTTTCAATCAGGTCGGTGATGCCGTCGTTGTCGGCGTCGATGTCCTGGTGGTCGGGGGTGCCGTCTAGGTCGGTGTCGTAGGCATCGTCGACGCCATCAGCATTGGTGTCGGTAAAGCCGGGGGCATCGGGATCTAGGTAGTCTAGAACGCCGTCGCCATCGCTGTCGGTGTTGGGGTCAGCAGGCACTTCATCCGTGTCGAGGGTGCCGTCGTTGTCGTCGTCGAGGTCAGCAACATCAGGCACCCCATCTTCATCGAAATCGGGCAGTTCTCGATAGGCAACTTCGGTGGTATCGCCGACTTCATTGGCCAGGGCTGTTGTGGGATCGTTAATCGTGCCATCGGGGTCGGCGTAAGTGGCACTAAGCGCATCGTCGATGCCATTGGTGGAGGTATTGCTGAGAGTGAGACCACTTTCGGTAGTGTCATCAACACCGTTGCCATCGCTGTCGGTGTCACGGAAGTCTCGATTGGCATCAGCGTTGTTGTTAAGGGCCGTATCAGTATTGACGGGGGCGATGAAGGTGCCGCCAAAGGTCCCTGTGGGGCCATCGTTGGTGTCGAAGAGATCAATAACACCGTCACCGTCGAGATCCTGGTCAGTGACATCGCCATCGACAGAGCCGATATAGCCCGTGGTGGGCTGGGCTTCAACAATATCGGGGATGCCGTCATTGTCGGAATCAAGATCGAGAAAGTCGTCGATGGCGTCACTATCGGTGTTGGTGGGGTCGACACCACCGCTGGCAGTATTGGCGACACCATTAGCATCAAAGTTGTCGTCGATGCCATTGGCATCAAGATCAATGCCGGCCAGATCGTATCGGCCATCGCCATCGCTGTCGAGGGTGCTGATGTCGGTACCGGCAAGAAGAGCTTCGAGAAGATCGCTGATGCCGTCGTTGTCAGAGTCTAAATCTAAATAATCAGGGACCCCATCGTTATCGGTATCCGTAGTAAATGTGGGAAGAAAGTTAGGATCACTCATCATGAAGCCGGGTGTTCCCGATAGCGACATGAGTGTCTGCAGATTGTATTGCTCTACCGCTGAACCAGGTGTAACTTGAAGGCCTCCATGGATGGAGTAGGACCATTGGTAAGAGGTCGGTGTGTATCCATAGGTTGAATTGAAGAAGTGTGTTGTATTAACAACATCAGGATCGCCTTGTACAGTGGAGGATACAGTAGAGAGTCCAGAAAATGAACCGCCTAAAAGAGGGAACCAATCAGAGCCATTGGTCGCATAGGCACCTTGATGTAAAAGCAATCCTGGACCGTTATCACCAGCCCCTGCGTAAGCTAAGGTGTTGTGCACCAAGTCTCTATTTTGATTGACATTGTAGTGGAAGTCGTAGTCTCCACCTGCAACGATCAGGCGATTTGGATCGATGACCGCTTCCCACACTGGTCGAGATGCAACGGCCTGACTAAAGTCATTATTATTGACTCCTCCGAAGTTATCTGCACCTATCCATAGAAGGTCATATTGCTGAAAATCAGCCGCTGTCATTGTGGCCCAAGTCGCCTTGGGGATATGGGTGACGTCAATGTTAGCTTGGGCATCGAAACCGTTGGCTCCCAGGATCCCGGCAGCGATCCCGTCATCTCCTAAACTGTCGTATAATGCGACTTTGATTGTCCCTGTGCCAGTGGCGTAGCTGTCTCCGGACCAGGTCCCAGTAGCAAAGCCGCTACCACCGCCAGATCCTCCTCCCCCTGCGAAGCCTTCATCGGTATCGAGGATGCCGTCGTTGTCGTCGTCATTGTCGTTGTCGTCGTCGAGGCCATCGCTGTCGGTGTCGGGGAGGATTGCAGGGTAGGCGGCGAGGGCGGTGAGGGAGAAGGGGAGCCTCACCCCGGCCCTCTCCTCCCAGGAGAGGGGGTAGGAGGTGTCTAGGGACCAGTTGCCGCCGAGGGCTGCGTTACCAACTTTGGAGGAGGAGGCGTGGATTGTCGCGCCGGTAAGGCTGTGGAGCTTCGTGATAAATTCTTCGCCAGCATCTCCAGTGGCTAGGTTGCAGGCGTAGAGGGAGATTGATGATGATGGGGTGTAGGGCTTTGCCCTTTTTGTAGAGTTGGGGTGATGGGGTGATGGGGTGATGGGGTGACTGTTCCCCTGCTCCGAAAACCAACAGTGGAGATCGTTAGCATAGCGGTCGAGGGTGTCTAGGGAGAGAGGGATATTGCCAAGGTAAATGCTACCAGGAATAGCATGGGCAACAATGTGTAACCTCACCTCGGTCCTCTCCTGGGAGGAGAGGGATAAGAGGATATCTGTAATTTGTCGGATGCCATCTTGGTCCGCAGCCAAAATATGGGCTTGCACTCCGGGTTGGAGCCCAGCTAACAGCTGCTGTGGGGCTTCAACGCCTGCATCGATAAAAACAAGAGAAGTTGTTCCGAAAGCCTGGTTAGTCATGGGTTTTGTTGATGATAAATGAAGTAAATAGAAAAAGTGGAATGCAAGCGCCACCCCCAACAGAATGGGGTGGCAATGGGCTTTAATGAGAAGCTGTTAATCAATAACTGAATGTATTTTCTGGCTTCCCCCTTTGTAAGGGAGGGGGGCGGGGGATCGGCCAAACCGATGAATGAGGAAGATCCCCCCTAACTTCCTCCGGGCATGCGCAAGGCATAAGAAAAAGGAGGAATGCCAAAGGCATTTAGTTGAAAATTAACCGATCCTAACAAATCAGTGCAGATATTTGGAACATGGACAAAGCGGTGGATGCATCGACTAAGACTCAGTACTGTATTTATTGATCGAATCTACTGAGCTATGGGCATTAGAAACTGACCATGATTTAGATTAGCCTCCAAACATACACAACCATAACAATCTTGTCATCAAACGATAACCGCTATTTTCCCTAACCCTGAAATCACTTGGATATGAGCCAGCCCCTGGCCATCCATAATGTCTCAGGAAATTTCCTGAGACATTATGGATGGGCCTATAAGCAACAGGAAAAGTACGACAGAAGGTATACATAGCAAAACGCAGGATCTCTTCTGCTGTGGGTAGTCCTACTGAATACAGCTACCCGTCTCATTGCCATAGGCTGCTGTACCTGGAGACAGAGTACCCAGGAGGAAATTCTCCACCAAGAACGTATAGTTGGCATCGGCAATCAGGGTGGGTAAATCCTGCACCAACACCGATGGAATGCCGGTGTTCAAGATGGGGTCAGGGGCCGTAATTTGAACAGCCACAGCCCCATTATCACCAAAGACTAAACAGGCATTGACCGTACCAGCGGGTAAGGTATCTAGGGTATTGATTTCAATGTCAGGTGTTGCCCCATTGCCCGAAATCGTATTGTCGCCAATGCCCAGAATGGGCATGACCGCCACGTTTTCTAGATCAATCGTAATCGCCTGACCGCCATTACCTGTAATGGTGTTGCCACTAATACCCAAGTCACCATCCGTGCGCCATTCCTGGACGCTGGCCGTCTGGGCAATAGAGTCAATGCCATCGCCACCGTTATTGATGATTTGGTTGCCCTGAATCACCAGTTCCTGGGCACCGGCATCGAGCAGGGTAATGTTAATGCCATCCAAGGCATTGTTGGCAATCTCACTGTTGAGGATGACAATCTCCTGGGGAGACGCTCCATCGGGGGTGGCCGCAGTGACGCTGCCGTTGATGGCCGTATCGCCATTAACGATGGTGATACCATTGCCACCGCTGTTGGTGATAAATCCGGAGTCAAAGGTGAATTCCTGTTGGTGCACACCCACATCGGCGATAATCTGCAACCCGTCAGCCCCACTCATGTCGATGGTGGTATCTACCACCGATAGCTGCTGGGTACTGGCACCGGTCAAGGCATCGCCCTCGGCCCGCAGCACTAGTCCCTCGGCGGTACTGTTGAGAATACTGTTGGTGAGGGGGGTGCCACCGGGGGTGCCGACACTGGTATTAGCCGTCGTACTGGGGCCAACTGCAATAATCTGACTGGGGACCTCGGCTCCGGCGGTGGCAATGGTGGAAAAGTCTATACCCACCTGGTTATTGTCTAGGTCAAACCCGGCAATGGTCACCTGGAGCGGCCGGTCGGTGGCGGTGTTTTCGACAAAGATGCCTCGGTCGGCGGAATTGTTGATCACGTTGTCAAATAGGATGGCGCTGCCGCCGACATCATTCAGGAAGATGCCACTGCCGCCGGAGTTGGTAATTAGGTTGTTGCGCAGTTCCACATTGTCAATGTCGTTCCCTGTCACACCATGCTGGGCGGCGGCATCGATTTGGAAACCGGCTAGGACAGTCCGTTCCCCCAGGGTGACCAGGTCAAGGGCACCGCCGGTAATCAGCGGGAAGACACCGTCATTGGAGTCGGGCAGGGAAACCGTAATGCCGTTGGCATTGGGGTCATCGGCGGACACATTAAAGTTTTGGGTGGACGAGAAGGGTAGCCGGGTTGCGGTGGATGGGAAGCCGGGAAACTCCATGCCCGCAATAATTTGTTCGGGACCTTGGGACAGTACCCGCACCCGCTCGGGAATGGTAAAGCCGGGAATGGTGGTGGCGGGGGCCGCTTCGCCATCGACATAGACAATGGTGTTGCCGTCACTGTAGGTGGTGGCATCGCTGTTGATCAGGGCAATGGCATCGGCTACGGTGCCAAAGGGGGCTTCGTAGGTGCCGTCACCGCCGCCAGCGGCGAGATCCACATGGATAAAGCGATAGTCTTCTTCTTCTTCGGGGTTCCGCAGCGGTTCGATCTGTTCTTCGTAGATGATTTCCGATTCGTTGATGGTGTTGACCGCCACATTGTGCCGACGGGCGATGGAGTCACGCAGACGAATGGGAACTTCGTATTCGTCTGCAAACTCTGCTTCTTCGTTATCTTGGAAACGGAATTCGGGCCAGGTGGCGCTGACAGACAGGGCGACGGTGGTGCCAAATAAGCCGTCGTGTTGCAGGGAGAGACCGGCATTGAAATTGGATTCAAAATTGGCGGCAATGCGCAGTTGGCCCCCAAGGCTGCTTTCTTCACCAGAGAGCAGGTAGCCCCCGGCATAGCCCATCAGTTCACCGCCGTCCCAGTCGTCGAGTTTGATGCCAACTTCGGCGTCAAAGCCCCCAAGGGCATCTTCCTGTTGCAGGATGCGCTGCCGTTCGCGGATGGCGGATAGGACGAGCTTATTGGCCTCGAAGCCGCTGTTGGTGACCAAACCGGTGTCGAAGTCGACACTTTGGATGGTGTTAGTGCGCTCGCCGATCGGGAGATAGCCGTTGATGCGAAATTCCCAGTCGTCGTTGATGTGTTCGTAGCCCGTGGCGAGCTGGAAAAAGTTACTGTTGTCGGTGAAGCGCCCATCGACGCCCACATAGCCGCCCCGGATGTATCCTTCATTGTCGGGATCTGCTGCATCGCGGCGGTAGCCCCGGTGGCCCAGGTTAAGGCTAAAGCTAGGGTCGCCGTCATTGACCTGCAGATCCCCTTCGAGGAAGGTGACGTCTAGCTGATTCAAGTCTTCGCTGATGGCCTGGTCGAGGGGGATAAAACCATGGACGCCGATGGTTTCGCCAAAGCCATTGGTGGCGGTGCTGGCGTTGACGCCAAAGCGGGAGGGCACCTCTAATAGGTCAGCAGCGCTGAGGCTGGGGGCCGGAGATGTTTGGACCGGTTCGGCCGGGGCCATATCTGCCGGGGCCATATCTGCCGGGGCCATATCTGCCGGGGCCGGTTCGGACTGGACAGTCTGCTGACTAAAGCGGACGCTGGGGGACGCTGCTGGCTGACTGATGGCCGGGGGAGCGGCGGGCAGGGTCTGGGCCCATAGCGTAGGGGCTGTTGCTGGGGGTGCAAGGTCTGGCGTGGCAATCGGTTCGGTGACTGAGTCTAACTCTTTTGGCGGTTCTGAGGCCAAGGTTAACCCGGGAGACAGGGGGATGAGGATACTTGTTGCCAGGAGCACTTTTGCGACTGCCGCAGTGTTGTGATGGGAACTTCCAGATGGGATGGACAGCATAAAGGAAACCTTCTACAGGACAAGGTGATGGTTTTTTTGAATAGGCTGGGGATTGATGGCCCCCATGGGTTAGCAGCTGACACGCAAGAGAAAAGCAGCCAAGATTTAACCTCAGCGTCGTTTTTGATGCTGTGAAGACTGTTTTTTGTAGATGACTTAATCGGTAGCGCCCCAAGCTTGCAAAGGCTATGGCAACAGTTTCTAGAATGAGTACGTTTAGTGGAATTGGTCTCTGAAATGTTCAGATTCCTTAGCCTTTGGAGATAAAAAGTATGCTCTTGATAAAAGATGTTTGTTTTGTGTCTCCCAAGCTTGCCCGGTTAAATCTGTGTACTTTTTATGTAGAATCACCAAGGTGATGCTGACCAAATAGTTTGGCCAACGGCTAAGCCATTTGGCCTATGGACAGGTGATCTGCGCTGGGAAACTGTAGGGACTTAATCGTAAAACCCTTTTTTAGCAAGGACTAAAGGGTTTAATGGGGCTAGTTTTCGCCGGGTGAAAAACTCTGAACCCACTCTATTTTTCGGCAAATAAACACATTTTTAATAAAAAAATCTTATTTAAGGTTTTCATTAAATAAGATTTTTTTATTAAAAATGTGGCTAGATCCCCCTAAATCCCCCTTGGAAAGGGGGACTTTGACTGTCGGTTATGTTGAAGGGCTGGCGCTGTGGTCTGATTCTCCCCCTTTTTAAGGGGGCTGGGGGGATCGATGCAGGATTTTGAGCTTTAGGGGGCTACGGTGTCCATGCAAGTGGCTAGATCCCCCTAAATCCCCCTTGGAAAGGGGGACTTTGAACGTTAGTCCGAGATGTGTGTACACGGTAGGGGTAAAGGGGGAATCCCCATCGGTGGTGTTTTGTTTAGCTGCGAGTCCCTAGGTAGTTTGGTTTAAACACTAACAATGCCGGACCACTGAATTTGTTTTAGGTGGGTACGACGATAGGAGAAAAATCGTTCGGGTTCTTGGTAGGTGCAATGGGGGGCGATGGCGATTTGGGATGGGGAGAGACCTAGCTGTTGTAGCTGGATGTGGTTAATGCGGCGGACATCTAGGCGGACATGGCCGGGTTGAGAATCGGGGAGCAGGGGGGGATGCTCCTGATTGAGGAGATGCGGGATGATGTCGGTGGGATTGGCAAACTGTTGATTGTCGTTGACAACACTTTGGCCAATGGTGGCGGCGACGTCTTCACCGACTTGGTATACGTCACCCGCGATCGCAGGTCCCAGTAGAACCCGTAGATCCTTTAGCTGGGAGCCTTGGGCTTGGAGCTGTGCGATCGCAACCGGCACAATTTTTTCAGCGGTGCCGCGCCAGCCAGCGTGGGCCGCCGCCACCTGCCCCGTGCGCACATCGGCAATTAGGGCGGGGGTGCAGTCGGCGGTGCAAACCCAGGTGGCCTGACCGGCTTGGGTACTAAAGCACCCATCGCCATGGGGATACTGCACCTGATTGGTGGAAGGGGTGGCCGCACCACTGGCCACCAAGGACTTAGTGCCAGCGCGAATATCCGCTGGGGAGAGCACGATATTGCCATGGACCTGTTTTGTCCGCAAGACTTCAGCCCCTGGTCTGAGGGCCGGGGTTAAATCTTCCGGCAGCTGGGGGTCAAAGGCAGAGGTAAAAAAACCGTGGGGCTGGGGAATTAGATCGCAGGTTAAGTAGGACTTACCCTGCCAGGGTTGCCAGGTCCAGTTGTGCATGGGAAAGGATGGAGTAAAGGGTGAGTAGGGTCAATGCTGACACGCTACTAGCTTAGCCTTTACTTGCGATCGCAGCTTTAGGAGACCATATTCTAAACCTTCCACCACCGCCTGATAGGACGCCTCTAGGATGTTGGACGATAGGCCCACGGTGGTCCACCGCCGTTCGCCATCACTAAATTCCACCAGCACACGGGTTTTGGCAGCGGTGCCGGAGGCGCTATCTAGAATCCGCACTTTATAGTCCGTCAGATAAAACCGTTCTACTTCAGGATAAAAACGCTCTAACGCTTTACGCAGAGCCTGGTCAAGCGCTTCTACGGGACCATTTCCCTCCGCTGAATGGAGCAAATTTTTACCCTCTACCGCCACCTTTACCGTGGCCAAAGAGAAGTTACCGGCGGGACTATCGAGGGATTGGTTCACCTCGATCGCCGCATAGGGCCTGCGTTCACAATGGACCTGAAACCCTTGTACATCAAACATGATGGGGCGTTGTCCCAGCGCCTCCCGCATCAGTAATTCAAAACTGGCCTCCGCCGCTTCAAACTGATAACCCTCGTCTTCCAGGTACTTCAGCCGCTGCAACAGCTGCCGGGAGGCGGGATTACTGCGCTCCAGATCGAGACCAAAGCTGCGAGCCTTGGCCATAATGTTGCTCAAGCCCGACTGGTCCGAAATCACAATGCGGCGCATATTCCCCACCGCCTCGGGCACGATGTGCTCATAGGTTTTGGGGTTTTTCTCCACGGCACTGACATGGATACCTCCCTTGTGGGCAAAGGCTGACAGGCCGACATAGGGGGCATGGTCATCGGGGGCCAAATTCACCACTTCGCTGACATAGCGGCTCGTTTCCGCCAGTATGGCCAGCTTTTCCGTGGGTAAACAGTCGTAGCCCAGTTTCAGCTGCAAATTGGGCACCAGAGAGCAGAGGTTGGCATTGCCACAGCGTTCACCATAGCCATTGATGGTGCCCTGGACCATGATGGCCCCTTCCAGGACAGCCGTCAGACCATTGGCCACCGCCAACTCCCCATCATTGTGGGTGTGAATGCCTAATTGGGGTGGGTTTTCCAGATTTAAGGTGGCCAGCCACTGGTTCACGGTGCGCACAATATCACTAATTTGGTGGGGCAACATGCCGCCGTTGGTGTCGCACAGCACCAGCCATTCCGCCCCAGCCCGGATAGCAGCTTCTAAGGTCTGTACGGCATAGGCCGGATTGTTCAAATAGCCATCGAACCAATGTTCAGCATCGTAGATCACCCGTCGCCCCTGCTGTTTGAGATAGGCAATGGAGTCGTAAATCATCGACAGATTTTCATTCAGATCCGTTTTGAGACTCTCCGTCACATGGAGGTCCCAGGATTTCCCAAACAGGGTGACCCAATTAGTTCTAGCTGCCAGGGCAGCGGCCAAGGTGACATCCTCTGCCGCCGGACAGTGGGGGCGACGAGTAGAACAGAATGCTACCACTTCAGCCTGCTTGAGGGGTTGCTGCTGGAGCTGGGCAAAGAACTGTCCATCCTTGGGGTTAGCCCCTGGCCATCCCCCTTCAATGAAAGGAATACCTAAATCGTCTAAACGTCGGGCAATATTGAGCTTGTCCTCAACGGAAAGGGACAAACCCTCTCGCTGGGCACCATCTCGCAGGGTGGTGTCGTAAATCCAAAGCTGGGTAGGAAAAGGCATGGCAGCAGGGAACGCAGTTGCAGGGATAGGACGCGAAGTTAATCTTATAAAGGGAAAGATGCTACCCATTAGGGAAAGATGCTACCCGTTGGAAATACTAAATTGTGGTTGAAGCTATCTGAAGTGGACTGGACCGATTGTGGTCTAGACCGATTGGGCCGATGTTCAAAGTGGTTCGAAAAAATGACCATCCTGAACTACGCGACCAAAAACCTCCGGTGGTTACTGTCTAATAATTTCCGTTTCCAGGTCAGATCTATCAGATCTAAACTCTGTCCGCGTCCATGAGGGAAGTTTTGCCCTAGGAGAAACCTGGAGTTTCAACTTGGGAGCAGCCTCAGACGCGGTTTGTGTCCCCGTAGTTCCATCAAACCACCTAGGTAAGTTATATACACCTAATCGCAAACGAAAGTACGCTTAAGTTTGGAACTCTTAACTTTTGTGCCAACAGTCACAGTTCATGACGATTAGGGGCAATCGCCGTCGGCCATCCCAGCACGGTGGTGACGACTAGCCTGTCAAACGTAGGTCATGGGAGACATGACGATGCCTTAGTCCGCTCAGGGATGGGCCAGGACAGAGGGGGCGGTGAACACACCTGAAGGTTTTTAGGACAATTTTTCAGGGCAAATTGGGACAAAGTTGTTAGAGTTAATAACGCTGTTACTGCGTGTAGCGTGCTAACTTTCGAAGAATTGGGCGATGATACAAGTCTTTGGTAGCGAGGAGAAGATAGATTTATGAATAAGTTCGTCTTAGGGGGGATTCTGGCGGCGATTTCCCTAATAGCAATCTATGGCACCAGTGCCTCTAATCGGGTGATATCTCGCGTGGACAACACCGAGGGCATCTCTAGCCAAAGTAATTCTGGTCAAACCACATCTACCAGTGGCAATGCCAACTCAGTGGTAGCGCTCAATTCTCAAAACGGTCAGGGTGTTCAGAATGACCCTTTTGTGGATGTGAGTGCTAAGACTCCCTTAGAAAAGGCGGGAACCATCCCCCAACGGCAGACCATCGGTACTACGCCCAACTTTGGGGCGACTACCACAACGGATGATACGGATGGTCAGGTGGTTGAAGCACCCACTCAGCCTGTGGCCCAACCCCCCGCCACCCCGGCCACTCCGGCTCCGGCGGCCACTCCGACTCCGGCGGCCACTCCGACTCCGGCAGCCACTCCGGCCCCGGCACCCATTCGGGCACTGTGGTAGCAAACGATTAGGAACGGTGGATTTTGGGATTTTTACAGGGTGGTGAATAGCAATCTATGGGGCAGGCAGATGTACTGGTAATTGGGGGCGGTATAGTGGGGCTTGCGATCGCAACCGAACTCCGCCACCAAGGTGCTACCGTTACCGTACTCAGCCGTGATTTTAATGCCGCCGCTGGCCATGCGGCAGCAGGCATGTTGGCCCCCAGGGCCGAAGGGTTAACCGGCCCCTTATTCACCCTGGCTCAACGGAGTCTGGCCCTATATCCCGACTGGAGCCGCAAGCTGGAAGAGTTGACCGGGGAAGGGAGTGGCTATTGGCCCTGCGGTATCCTCAAGCCCTTGCTGTCTGCACCCTCCGCACCCTCCTCCCCCCAGGGGGACATCCCCTCCCCAGACCAGCCACCAGCCCAGCGGCTGAGCCTGGTTGCCATGCGCACCTATCAACCTCACCTCAGTGCCGATGTGACCGGCGGATACTGGTATCCCGAAGAGGGGCAAGTTGACAACCGCGCCCTGCTCAAAGCCCTTCGCATGGCCGCCCAAACAATGGGGGTGGAGATCCAAGACGGGGTGAGGGCCGATGCTTTTTTGCAAAACAACTATCACATCAGCGGGGTGCTCACCTCCCATGGACAGCAGCAGGCGGGCCACTATGTGCTAGCGGCGGGGGCCTGGTCCAGCGAGTTGTTGCCGGTGCCTGTCAAACCCCGCAAAGGTCAGCTAGCGGCCCTGATCACTCCCCCGAATTCTCCCTATGGCCTCCATCGCGTCCTCTATGGCGAGCACATCTATATCGTGCCGCGCCAAGATGGCCGGATTGTCCTGGGGGCCACGGACGAGGACGTGGGATTTGCCCCCCACAATACCGCTGCCGGGGTGGCCCATTTGCTCCATCGGGCGACTCAACTCTATCCGCCGTTGGCTAATTTCCCATTGCAGGAATGTTGGTGGGGGTATCGTCCGGCCACCCCCGATGACGCGCCTATTTTAGGGCCGGGTCAGTGCGATAATCTAACCCTGGCAACGGGACATCATCGCAACGGTATTCTGTTGACACCGATTACGGCGAAGCTGATTGCTGATTCGATCCAAGGTAAACAGGATGTGCTGTTAAATGGGTTTCATTGGGAGCGGTTTATGAATTCCCCCCAGGATCAGGTGGGCTGTGCCCACCCTCCGACCACCCCGACCACCCCGACGCCCCAATTGCCAATTCACAATGCTTCGACGCCCTCCATTGTTTTTCCTAATCCTATGCAAACTCTCTCTGCACCGACCATAGCTACCACTAATGACGATTGCTTGATCATTGCAGGCCGTTCTTTTTCGTCTCGTTTAATGACGGGCACTGGCAAATTCGACAACTTTGACACCATGCGGGCCAGCTTGGCGGCTAGCGGCAGCCAAATTGTGACGGTGGCGGTGCGGCGGGTGCAGACCAATGCCCCCGGCCATGAGGGACTGGCCCAGGCGATTGACTGGACCAAGATTTGGATGCTGCCCAATACGGCGGGGTGTACCACAGCGGATGAGGCGATTCGGGTGGCTCGGCTGGGGCGGGAGATGGCGAAGTTGTTGGGGCAAGAGGACAACAACTTTGTGAAACTAGAAGTGATTCCCGATGCTAAATATTTGTTGCCCGATCCCATTGGCACCCTGAAAGCGGCAGAACAACTGGTTAAAGAAGGCTTTGCCGTGCTGCCCTATGTGAATGCGGACCCGATTTTGGCGAAGCATCTGGAGGATGCGGGCTGCGCCACGGTGATGCCCCTGGGCTCCCCCATTGGTTCGGGGCAGGGGGTGCGCAATGCGGCGAATATTCAGATCATTGTGGAGAATGCAAAAATTCCGGTGGTGGTGGATGCGGGGATTGGTAGCCCCAGTGAAGCGGCGGAATCGATGGAACTGGGGGCGGATGCGCTGTTGATTAATACTGCGATCGCACAAGCCCAAGACCCGGTAAAAATGGGCCGAGCCATGGGGCTGGCAACGGAGGCGGGACGATTGGCCTATATGGCGGGGCGGATTCCGGTGAAAGCTTATGCTAGTGCTAGCTCTCCCCTCACGGGCAGGATTACGGGTTAGGCCCGGCCAGGCAGCTTACTCCTGCGCCTCTAGCATACAGGCTGCTGAGATGAGAGTTTTTCCCTGATCATTCACAACAGTACAGGTTGGTTGGAGCCGCTGGAGGGCTGGAGGCTGTTGTTGTAGTTGTTCCATGGCTGTTGTTAGTTCTGGCTCAAACTGTTTGAACCACTGTTCGGGTAGGGTTTCTAGATTAAATGAATGCTCGTCTAGGAGCCAGAAGTCAATGTCGTAGGTGGTGATGACGGATTTAAGCTGGGCCAGGGCGGGACTGTATTGGGCGGCCATCAGGTCTAAAATTCGCGGTCGAATTTGGGCGTAGTAGCCCTGGTGATAGGCCACACTATGGCCTGGACTGACCAAAACTGAGCGACCCGTAAATGGGGGAATATTCTCGGCTTCCTTGGCCAAGGAGGCAATGCGAATATCGTGGGGTTGCTGTTGCAGGTACTGGTAGAGGACAGTGTGGCTGGAGTTGACATACACCACATTCAGAAAACTATTGAGTAGACAGGGATAGCCCACGGTAACGGTGGCAAATCCGGCGACTAGGGCCAGGGCCAGCCCCTGCTGCCACAGGTGGTTACGGCCCAAGCGGCGGAGGGCTGAGTCTAGGAGGGTGACGAGGACTAGGGCGGCTGCGATCGCAACAATAATTTTCAGGCTGTGACGACTATAGCGACTGGGTAAATGCAACCGAAACAACAGCCCATGGGCGGCCAGAAACATGATGCCCGAGGCGATACCCAGCTGATGGAGAACAGCACCATCGGCGGTGATGGTTTGCAATAACGGTAGCCGCTGCCGTAGACGTGGGTGACAGAGGAGGGGCAAAAACAGGGCGACGCAGATGGTGACCGGCACCACGGGGGGCAGCAAACCACTGCGAGCGGCAAATAACCAGTAACGCAGAGGATCGTCGTAGAAAAAAGCATTGCGACTACCGGGTTGAAATTCTGCCATGGCCTTAGCCTGCTCCAGGGTCACCACTGGGCCATAGGGGGATGTATCTAGGGCGTAGGGCAGAAGAACAATCGTGGCAACGATCAACCCCAATCCGAGGAATCGCCAAGCATGGCGTTGACGGTGGGGCCACATTGCCCGTACCCCCAGCAGTACCACAGAGATAAAAACTGTCTGGGGATAAAACAACCCTTGCAATCCCAACACCAAGGCAGCGAGCAGTAATCTCTGGCGCACCACATAGTGCAAAAAAGCCAGGATCAGGAGAATGTTGAAAGCCTTGGGGGTGGCGGAGGCTAATTCATCCCACATCCATAGGGACTGGTTGAGGATGACGGTGCTGGTGAAGGCCACCAGGGGGGCCGGGATAATGGCCATGGCCAGGTGAAAGCAATAGGCGGTACCGACAACGCCCAAAAGCGGTGGTAACAGTTTGCTCAGCAAAAAGGGATGTAGTCCCACCTGGGCACCGAGCCAATACAGGGCTTTATAACCCGCCGGAGCCACTGATTGAAAATAGTCTGCGATGATATCGCCGGGAAACAGACTGGGATCTACATAGCGCAGCATCCAAAATAAATGTTGGCGGCCATCGTCTGGAATGGTGTAAGGACCGGCAAAGGCGACACGCCAGAATAGGATGCCGTAAATAACCGCCATGACTAAGCTGGCGGTTAACCAAAGACGCTGGTTTTTAGGGGTGGCCCGCAGACCGTAGTTATGGAACCAAGGGGCAATGGTGGGCGCAATAGTCTTCAAAACAACATGAGAAGCAAGGTCAGGCCCATATTACTAGAGAGGTGTTCGAGGGACGCGTTTTAGGGACGCATTCTGGGGACACGTTACTGGCCTTGCTTCAGAAAAGCTCAAAAAAGTAATTCATGAAAGTAATTCATGAAAGTAATTTATGACCGCGCCCATGCTTATGTCCTAGGTCGTTTTCACTAATACTAAATCCCCATCGATCATGACTTCGTAGGGGGCTAAGGGTGCCGTGGCGGGGCCGTTGGCAAGACTGCCATCGATATTAAATTTTGAGCCATGGCAGGGACAGACAAAGGCGTCGTTTTTCCATGCCACATCGCAGCCCTGGTGGTTGCACACGGAGTTGAGGGCGATCAGGCCATCGGCATTGGCGGGATCACGAATAACAATCACTGGTCCGGCAATGAAGTCTTTTTGGCTGAGGTAACCGTCGGCATCCAAATCGGCTACGGTGCCTAGGGCGGCAAACCCATCGGCCCTAGGGGTGGAGTCGATTTTTACGGCGGCGTCGGGGGCTGCAGCTGGAGGTTCAGATGCGGTTTCTTTGGGGGTGCAGGCTGCGATCGCAACCGGCAGCGATGTGGCGATCATCCCTAGACCAACCAAATTGCCAAATTCACGACGGTTCATCATCAGATTCCTCTCTAGTGAAGTGATTTTAGTGATCTAATAGACCTGACATAGATTCATTAACAGACTGATTAACAGACGAATCAACCGGACTAATGACCCGATGAATGGGAGGTGACGCCAGGGCTAGTCTCGGCTTTGGTCTCCAACTCGGTCAACCCCAACCCCAACCATCCCTGATGTCGCACAGTGGTGGCCAACACAAAGAGTAAGTCTAACCCAACTACTGTGGCAATCATCAGCTCAGAACCGCCCGTGCCAAAGCCGTAGCTGTGTAACCCTGTGCCGAGGACAAAGTTAACCCCGTACCAAGCCATCAGCACCGCATTAAAGGAAACAACACTGGCGACGCTAATGCCAAAATTACCAATCCAACCCACTAAACGACCGTGGAGCGGAATCAGATAGCACAGTAGGGCAATCAAAGCCCAGGTTTCCTTCGGGTCCCAATCCCAGAATCGGCCCCAGGAGAAGTGAGCCCAAAGGCCGCCGAAGATAATGCCAGCGGTCAGCAGCAGCACCCCCACCTGGAGCACACGGTAGTTGAGCTGGGAAAGCAGTTTGAGGCGATCCTTGGCCTGGGGGGTGAACAAATAGCTACCCAGGGCCACATGGCCCAGCCCCATGGCTAGGGCAAAGCTAGCGTAGCTGAGGGCAATGGTAGGCACGTGGATGCTGAGCCAAAAGTTATCCCGCAGCACCGGCACCAGGGGTGAAATGCTGGGGTCCAACACCGCCGGTAGGCTATCGGCCAAAATTAAACAGGCCATGGCGAGGGGGGCCGCCGCCAGTAAATAATATTTGGCCCGTTGGCTCAGCTCAAACAGCAGAGCGAGGGCGGCAATGCCAAAGCCCACCCACACCACGGATTCGTACATGTTGGTCACCGGGGGACGACCGGTAATTTTTATCCGTGACCAAAAGCCATAGCTTTGGACGGCCACCCCCGCCACAAATGTGCCAATGGCGGTCCAATAGAGATTAAAGGGCTGCACCCATAGGGCGATGAGCATGAGCACAAAGGCGATGCCATACAGTTTCCACGCCTTGGCAAAGGGGTGGAAGTGGTTAAAAAATACTTCCTGGCCCATGACGCTAGCGCTGGGATAGACCGCCGGACTCAGGGCGGCCAAACTGTCCCGCAGGGATTGGGCCATGGGGGCCAACATGGGCAGATGGTCTGTGCCCGACAGCATGGTCTGCTTGAGGCTGGCAAAGTTGGCCAGCAGGGGGGCGATTTCCTCGGGGGCATAAAGGTTTTGGGCTGCGTTGATGCCCACCCACTTGCCTTTGATGTCCGTGGGGTGGGGGACAATTGCGATCGCATCGTCATCCACCATGCCCAGCATCAGCTGTAGTCGCTCCTCAAGGGCTAGGGCCTCCCGTTCGTCTCGGGTTAAATCCTCATCATCCGCTTGCTTGCGATGGGCTGAGCGGACTATTTCCCCCAGGGGTTGGTTTTTCATCAGCGTGGCCAAGGCAAAATGCTTTTCCTCCACCTCTAACCCCGCCAACTCTTTCAAGGGCCGAGAGCTCACCAACACAAAAGGCTCTTCACTCCAGTTACGATTGTTGAGCCATAGGGACATGAACGCCTCCAGGGCACTTGCCTCCACCCCATCATGGCGGTAGATGGTGGCCCCATAGATCTTCGCAACAGTCTCCTGGGCGACCGTATCCAAAGGCTTTTCACGCCCCCCCTGCTGCACCGCCATGGTTTCCAGTCCGTCGAGGGTGGAGGGTTGAAACTGACTGATGGGTATAGCAATCAGCAATAACCCGAGACATAACCCAATGGCAAATTTGAGAAGTTTCATGGGCGTATTTTAGCGACGAAAGATCACAATTAACGGCAGCAATCAACAGAAAAGAGAAATGTGCTCAACTCAAAATTGACAAATCACAATTCAAAACTGTTCAACGGCCCGAGCAACAGCTAAAAATTGGCATTGGTGTAACGGCATTCTCCTCAGTCTCTGCCCCCTCGGCTCCACGACCTAAAAGCTTCCCCCCGAATTTAATCTTTTTAGCCACCGATCGACCATAAAACATCACCGCCACCTCCAGGGTCACCATCAGCGGGCCCAGCCAGGCGACGCCCGTCACCCACCCAGGCTACCGCTTAACTGGCAGCGTAGACTGGGCCACATCTGCCGGATGCCAAGCGGCCTGGGCCATCTTCCACCCCCTAAACCCAGTGGGGTGCTTCATCCAGACGCGGCGGTCAGACAGTTCCCCGTCAACGACTCCATAGTTAGCTGGGTATGAATGGGCTCAAACCCTGGGTTCCCAAAAATAAACCAGCGCTCCGCGCGGTCATAGGACGCTGGTGCAACCGTTGTAAGTACCGACTGGACTGCCATCGGTGCGGGCCAGCAGCATACCTTCCCCACTCAAAGGATCAAAATGCTGATTAGAGCATTTGTCAGGACAGTCAGCATCTAAGCAATCGTTAGTGAATCGTTATTGAATAAAGACAGCTAATCAATCTTCACCGTGAGCCCAGGTCTTTTTGTATATACAGGCACATAAAAGCTAGCTTTACTACCTACAGCCCTGATGTTATTCAAGAAACGCATTAATCCATGCCGATAGGCGCAAAAAAATACTGATCCCTCTAAACAAATTGGTGGGGGACAAAAAAACACTTCTACTGCAGTTGTAGATAAAGGAATCCAGTCGGTGGGGGGCCAACGTCAGTATAGTGGGACGGCCGGAAAATGCGTGGATCACGGGCGATGCGCTGTACGACAATAACTCTGGGTTACGGCAGGCTTTGGCAGCCCAGATGCAAGCCTGTGTTTTGGGCATTGCTTGCCGCGAACCAGTTGTCATCGGCAAGACGTCACCGGCCAATGAGGCGACGGCCTACCTAGGAGCGACCGATTGGCAACGACTGAGTGCAGGCAATTGCAGGAAAGGACCTCGGACCTATGATTGGGCGGTGCTGACCTTGAGGGAACCGACCGTGGACGGTTGGACACATCGACTATTAGTCAGATGTTAGTCAGACGCAGTCTGAAAGACCCTAACGAGCTTGCCGGGTACTAACTCAAAGCGGGACGTTTTTCCAAGGATAGTATTCAGGAGTCAGGAGTCAGGAATCGGGGCCTCACTGGCTTCTGGCCTCTGATTCCCCACCTAGCCAGGATTTTCCGGCTTCAGTTGATACCCGATTGGACCAGTATGAAGTTCGTTCTTGGACTGATTGGTACTGTCATATCACCCATACCTGTTTAACCCATGCCTTTTTGAATGTGATGCGGGCCTAGTCTCTCGTTATCGGTAACCGTCCCTGGAACTCATATTGAGCTTAGTGTTCAACGAGTTTAATAGGGTTTCAGCTTGTACCTTGAGCGGTCTTCAGACCTTAAATGGCTGAAACGACCAATCTTCGTCAGATAGCAGGGA
>NZ_JAYGIG010000125.1:0-60006 GCF_034932105.1 Leptothoe sp. PORK10 BA2
ATGCCGATATTTTCCATAGAGATGCACCCGACCCACACGCTAGGTTTCAACTATTTCTTAAAACCCATTTACTGGGCACGCGCGTCTGTATCAAATATTACATTTTGAATTTATAATTGCTGCGTTGTCATTGTTACGATTGACTCCTGGAACAGTTACAAGGTATAGCTAGTTGTTATGGCATGGTCGATTATTGCAGTCAAATTTAATGAACTCACTTACCCTCCCCTCCTCCTCTCTTCAACGAACACTGCGGTATGCCGAGTGGGCATTACTGCTGATGATGTTACTGCTCTACGGGATCGATCAGTATTTTTATAAGATCCAGCTCTTGCCCAATCTATTTTTCAAAGCTGCAATATTCATTGTTCTTTTTTTCGTCCTCAGTTTTATCTTTCCCCTTGAGCGTCCTCATTGGCAGCGGCGGGTTTATGTTGCGATCGAAATTGTATTAATCCTGATTGCTCAACTGCTTTGGATTGACTTTGATATCCTACTTTACTTTTTTTTGATTAAAAGCTGCTTTTTGTTGAGTCGCCGGGAAGTCTTTTTTACGGTTATCAGCACTGGAGTTGGTTATTTATTCACCGTTCTCTGGACGCTGCCATTATTGAGTGAACAGTTTGCTGAAATCATCCGTCCCAATCATTGGGAAGAACTGTATCAGCCTCAAGTCATGGTTGTCAGTAGCCTGATCCAGTACATTGGAATTAGCTTGTTTGTGATCTTGCTGGGTTTTGTTATTGTGGCAGAACGCCGTAGCCGTCAGCGGGCAGAAGCCCTCAGTCAGGAAATTGAATCCTTAGCGGCGGCCCTGGAGCGATCGCGCATTGCTCGTGACATTCATGACTCTCTCGGTCACTCCCTGACGACCCTCAACATTCAATTGGAGTTGGCACAGGCAATGGGGCAACGGAATCCTGATCATGCGAATCAAGCCCTCAATAACGCTCGGCAACTGGCAAGTCAATGTTTAGAAGCCGTACGGCAAGCTGTCCAGACGGTGCGGGAGGAGTTTAATTTAACCACGGCGTTACAAAAGCTGATTGATCAAGTCCGGCAGACTCACACCTTCACCATTCATGTCGAGGTCAATTTACCCCCTCTGACCCTGCAAACTAGTCACCAATTGTATTGCGTTGTCCAAGAGGGGTTCACCAATATCCAGAAACATGCCCATGCCAGTAGGATTCACTTACGCAGCCAGATAACTTCAGAAGCCATTTTTTTAGAGCTAGAAGATGATGGTCAAGGATTTGATCCAACCTTGCCTTACAATGGCTATGGGCTGAAAGGAATGCAGGAGAGGGTACATCTGCTGGGTGGTCAATTGCAGATCATCAGTGCGATCGGAAAAGGCACTCGAATTCGGGTGATGGCTCCGCTATAGCAATCTTGAATGGTTTGTGAGGGGTGCCACTGCTCACAAACCATCTCACACATCATCTAGTACTACTATATGATTCGACTGTTACTGGTAGATGATCAAGAGATGTTTCGCCAGGGGTTGGCAGCGTTGCTGAGCTTGGAAGATGACTTGGAGGTTGTCGGGCAGGCGGGTGACGGACAAAGGGCGATCGCCCTGGCAGAAGAATTGCAACCCGACATTGTCCTAATGGACGTGCAAATGCCAATTTGTGATGGCGTTGTTGCCACCCGAGACATTCATCAGCGCTTTCCCTGGATTCGCATTCTGGTTCTGACCACCTTTGATCAAGATGAATACATCTGGCGATCGCTTCAGGCTGGGGCATTGGGCTATATCCTCAAGAGTGCTACCTCAAAACAGGTCGCGGCAGCCATTCGTACTTTAAACCAGGGCTATAGCCAACTGGGACCGACCATCGCACCCAAACTGTTTGCTCAGCTCAATTCCATGTCTCTACCCGCTAACGCAGAGTATCAGCATCGGTTTAGCGATCGCGAACTGGAGATTCTACAACTATTGGGGCAAGGAAAAACAAATCAGGAAATGGCTCAAATTCTCCATCTGGCCCATGGCACTGTGAAAAACCACATTAGTCGCATTTTGAACGAGCTAGAAGTAAGCGATCGCACTCAAGCCGCACTCTGGGTACAACAACATCTCAACAAACTACCTGATATCAAGTAAATCTTTTGCCTATGGGATATTCAGCTCGGTGTGTGCTTTAGTCACCGGCTTCAGCATAGTTTCACAAAACCTCAATCATTGTCTGCTTTACCAGGGAATATGAGGGCCAGTTATTAACCCGGCAACAGTAAAGGCGATAGCCTTGAGAGCATCTGTTAGCGTTCAGCATCAAGCTACTGTAAGGTTATTGATAGGACAGTAGTTTAGGGTCGCCGATAGGGCAGTTGCAATTTGCAGTAACTTGCTTGTCAGACATATTTTTTGGAAGGTAAATGATGAGTAATCATATGAGGGCAAGGGCATATACCAAAGCTGCAAAATGGTACAACCTAACTTGTCTAGTGCTGACCACTCTCGGCTCAATTAGTTTCGTGGTATTTGCTACATTTGATGTATATAAAACTGATATACCTGCTATAGAAGTGTTCCGTTCAGTTGCTATTGTGTTGGCTGGAATTCTTGGGATAGTAGGAATTGTTCAGGAGAAGTTATGGGCAAAATGGTTTGTAATTATTGTCTATGGCTTATATATTTTCGCAGCAATTGAAGGCATAGTGAATTCGTTCTCAACAGCAGCAGTCCTTAAACTGTTTATAAGTTCAAATACGTTGATAGGCTTAAGGGTAGGGCGTTTAATTACAATAGTTATGCTGTTAGTAGGAGTTGTATTGTTGTTGAAAAAGCCACGTCTAGAAGCCAATGTAGGAGAAAGAGAATAAATGGAAGAATTAGTTAGGATTATAAGTCTGTTAAACCATGCTGAATTGAAAGCATCTTTTAAAGATGCCGCATAACAATAATAGGCACTGAGGCAGACGGACGAAAGCCGCTGGTACTGAATTCAAATTTATCTAACGCTGCTGCGTTTTGTCGTTCGGCTGCACCCGGAGCGAGAGGGATCGAAAAGAGGGATATCGGCTCAGGCGCAATCGCCCCCATCGCCGAATCTGAATCCTATTCAGCAATACCCAACCGCCACTGTCCCAAAAGTAGTTGTGAACCATATAGGTTGAGTCCTGAAAACCCCAGGCCAATTGTCATCGCCCATCAGCGTTAGAGCAATGGCTCATGGGTTGCGATCCCTGATTGCTCAAGACCCGAGTGTGCTCGGTGGGTTAGCGAGGTCTGCCAACTCGCGAAGGTTAAGTTCTGTAAGGGGTTGATCAATTGCCACAGCCCCTACAGGTATCGGCAGATCCCCTGGGGTGATTAGCGAAGGGGGATCGTGTATTGCTGGGGTTGCGAACTGACCAGTCAGCGCTTTGCGATCGCGCCAACCCCGCCCCAAAGGTGCCCCCGAACAACCTCGCTGAAGCGGATTGAGCCCAAAATATCGGCTACACTTAAAAACATTGGCAACCTCTTAGCTTAGCCGGTAGCTGGACAAGGTATGAAAAGATGACAAGCACTTTAAAGCCGCAAGAAGATCCGCTTAGAGGCAAACTTCAAGAATACGCAAAAAGATACCGCAAACAAACTCTCTACTGGATACTTAGCTATCGTTTTTTACTGGTAGCTAGTGCTTTCCTAAGCGCAAGTGCAGCAGTGGTTGTAAATCTAGACTTTCTACCAGAGCAAGGAGAGAAGCAGGTTTCACGTAATGATATTGCAGCGATACTTGCTGCATCGTCAGCGGTTGTCACAACGTTAGTTGGATCGCTAAGCTTTGAGAACAACTGGCGTACTAATCGGCAGGCACGAGATCGAGTTGATCAATTAATATTAGAGTTACAGCGCGAAAAACCGAATCGGGAACAAATAATCGATCAATTACAAAATATAATTGAATCTCGTATTACAGACTTACCATCAAGAGAGCAAGTTACTAGGTCAGGAGAGACGAATGATTAACTGCTCTTCGTTTTGTTGTGATTGAGAGATCATCCATTCAATCTTTAATGCATATCAACACTGTTTAGAGCGACATTCTCGAAAGGGGTGCGTTGATGAACGCACCCTACAGTTGCTCTATTTACCACGATTTATCGATGGATGGCAGGTGAACTATTCCCCAGGAGTCAAAGCAGTATCTTTACTGCCTTGGAAAAATGGGAAATTCAAGCCCTTTTCCGCAATGTACTTACCTAAAAGCGTGCTCACCATGGAAAAGACGATGGGTGCCAGGAAAAAGGCAAGTAGGCCATGCACGCTAAAACCCGGTACGACCAGCGCCGCCAGCCAAAAACAAAAGCCATTAACCACCAAGGCAAAAATACCAAGCGTCAAGAACGTGATAGGGAAAGAGAGAAAAGAAAGTATAGGCCGAATGCCACCGTTAACAAAGCCAATGGACAGTGCTGCCAATAGGGCAGAGGCAAAGGTGGCAATGTCAACCCCTGGGACAATTAAATCCACCATTAACAGACTGAGGGCTGTCAGTAACGTTGTAAATAAAAAGCCAATCATCTGATGTCTCCCGATAGAATACAATAATTGACAGATCGCAATAACACGAATACCGCCACTGCTAGAGAACAGTTATTAGGCAAAGCTTAGGTTGTTTCACCAACGTTCTCATCATGTTTTACCAATGCCCACACAGCATACATACTGCCTGGCAACCAACCCAACAATGTCAAAACAATACTGATTAGAAGGGAAATACTCAGACCGTAGGTGAGAAAAACACCCACAGGAGGTAACAGAACTGCTAACAGATAACGTAATGGCTTTGACATTAGAAACACCTCTTCGTTAGAAGGCCTTACTATACGTCAGGTTGAAATAGATGTTTGTCAAATGCACTAAAAATTTTTAGATTACCTTAACTTTTGTCTCAATTTTTCATCGGAACATTATGGGTTCTCTGATGACAGCATCTGAATTGTGCTCGTCCAGAAAGTCAGGTATGCAGGAATAGTCACTAATTATCTGTTCTTGATCCTGCCCCAATAACATCATCTTTTACACGGTCCCCTAAGCTTTTCGCTTTAGTAAACTACGAATCAATCGATAAATACCGCGAGTAATATCCAACAAACCCAAAGGAATACGAATTCTCAAAGGCGAGAGAAAAGGACGATAGACCCAATAGTAAAACTTTTTCAGATCATCCCAGGCAGAACCAGAACCCTCTCGAAGAAAGTCCGAAATATCAACCACTAAACCACGTCCCTCTTGCATCATGACATTTTTGCCATGCACATCATGGGGCCGCAACCCACGGCTGCGAGCATATTCTAAGCCTTTATCAATATCGAGAATAACCTGTCTAGGAATACGCATCCCCCTATGTAAACAGTTATACAGGGTTACTCCCCGCAACCGCTTGAGAATCAAAAAATTATCTTGTGCATAGAAGCATTGAGAAAAGGTAGGATGGTGCCCAATTTTACGATAGACCTCCACCTCTGCTTCAAACCCAGAACGACCTGAGGCATAAATTTTGACCACCAGGTTGGGATACTCAGGATGCACAAATACTGCAGCATAGTTGCCAGTACCCAGGAGCTGCCAAGGTTCAGGAACGTACTGTACTTGGATGGGGTCATGGGGCCTGATACTGTGCAGAACTACCTGAGACCGCAGCTCTTGATAAACCATCGCTACCAGAGTTTCTACCGCCTGGTTATGCTGAGCAGCATCCGGCGTCAGGCTACTAGTTGAATAATCAGCGCTTTCATAGGAGAACATTTTGCTGTAATGATTATGTATAGCTGGCTAGGGCGATATGGGGCTTGGAGCCATTATAAAAGCCTTCCCTCAAATTGTTGATCTGTCTCTTCACTTTAGTCTAGTCGACCAGCCAGGTAATCATACCTCCTACTTAACCTATTTTATTTAACCTACTTTATATAGAGATCAGGGAAACCTTGAAAACCTCCATGGAGTATAGGTTCTCTATAATAAAGCTGTAGCTTGAAGTCTAAAGTCTATTGATATCTATCTATGTTAACCACAAGTGAATCGCAAGCGTAGTCAGAACAGTATCTACAATTGTTTTTGAAGTCGAGGTTCGAAGTAAATAGCCATGATTACCGCAGAAGTTTCCCAATCAATAGAATCCAGCGTGTTGTGCTGGCTTGCAACCATTGCCCCCGATGGAAGCCCCAACGTATCTCCAAAAGAGGTATTTATGCACGATGGAAACGGGAGGATCATCGTCGCACACATAGCCTCACCCCAAACAGTGCGAAACATTGAAAGCAACCCGCTTGTGTGCCTGAGCTTTATTGATGTATTTACCCAAAAAGGACACAAAGTCCGGGGAATAGCTAAGATTCTCCGAGAATCCCATGATCGCTATCCTGAGCAGAAGGCTAATTTAGCCCAATTGGTAGGCGATACGTTTCCAATTCCTGCAGTGATCGAGGTTGAACCAACGGCCATTGAGGAGATCATCGCCCCAAGCTACCGCATGTTTCCACACACTACAACAAGTCAGATGGTGCAACAAGCGTTAGCTACTTACAAGGTTACTGAATACCAAAACCAGGGCCAAGATAATCCAAACGTGGATTGAGCAACCAGGGGGACAGTGCTCGCCAAAACTTATGGTGCAGGCCAACCTCTTACTCTCCAACCTATTCAGCCATAGGCCAACACCCTCTTAACTCAACCTTTTTGGCCTCCCACTGACAGACCCAATCGATTCGATCATGCTCCTCATCTATCCATTCCCATCAGCTCGAATGTGGCTACATATAGGGCTGGTGAGCCGTGCCCACCCTACTGCTAACTGGCCTTCAGCCCTGCAGAAATTGCACTGTGCATGATTGATAGACCAAGGTCAATTTCCTCATCGGTGACTATTAGAGGAGGGGCAATCCGGAACACGCCTCCCATGCCGGGCAAACTCGTGATGTTCATGCTTAAGCCAAGTTCTAAGGCTTTATGGGTGATACGAGCACCTAAATCGGGGGCAGGGGCTTTAGACTCTTTATCGCGGACGATTTCCATACCCAGTAGCAAACCCCGACCGCGGACATCACCAATGCAGTCAAACTCATCTTGCAGGGACTTAAGACCGGTTTTTAAGCGGTTTCCGACGACCTGTACCCTCTCAGTCAGACGATCCCGCAGCAAAATGTTTAAAACCGTTAAACCAACCGATGCGGGCAGCGGATCGGAGACATGGGTGGTGTAAAAGAGAAAACCTCGTTCGTGACATAGCTGCTCCGTTTCGGCGGAGGTCAAAACAGCAGCCAATGGCAATCCTGCCCCCAGAGTTTTAGACAGCGTTAGAAAGTCTGGAACAATGCCATCCCTAGAAAACGCAAACATTTCGCCAGTGCGACCCAGGCCGGTTTGAGCTTCATCGATAATCAGCATCATGCCCCGCGCCTCGCAGTGGCCTTTAAGGGCTTGCAAATACCCGTCAGGCAGGACAAGAATTCCACCGGAGCTGAGGATCGGCTCAACGATAAAAGCTGCTAGGGCACCGGTTGATTGGCGATCAATCAGGTCAAACCCATAGTCCAGTTCAGCCCGCCAGTCATAGTAAGTGTCAGCACTCCCAAAGGTGGGTCGGTATAGGTTGGGGGCCATGATCGCCATGCCGCCGACTCCCATCGGTCCATACCCGCGTCGCCCTGCTGAATAGGTAGCAGCAGCAGCCCCGCTAGTCATCCCGTGCCAGGATTGGGCAAATCCGACAACTTCATAGCCACCGGTGGCCAGACGTGCCATTTTCAGGGCCGCTTCGTTAGATTCTGCCCCTGTGCTTAGGAGTAAAACCCGATCCAGGCCGGGGGGTGTCAGTTCAACCAGGGCGTCTGCTAATCCCACTACGGGCTCCGACAGCATGCCACTAAAAAGGTGGTCAAGGGTGCCAATGGAGTTACAAACCGTCTCAACAATATCAGGGTGACCATGGCCCAGGATGGCACTCATCTGTCCTGAGGTGAAATCAAGCACTCGACGGCCTGCTCGATCATAGATAAAACAGCCCTCAGCCCGGTGGGCTAAAAAGGTAGAAAACTCTCCACCATAACGAATGAGGGAGGACTGAGCTTGCTGAAAGATAGGGTTATTCATTGAAAAATGCATCCTCGATATAGATCAATTTCTAATTCACAGTATCTACGAGTATTGGTATACCTTCTGCTCCCGATTGAATATTTGGAGTTAGTTTACTTGCTATAGGCGAGTTCCTGTAGTATTTCAGGTGTGACCACGAACAAAGTTTGATTTAGGAGATATCTCCCCCATGGAAAGGCGCATGTTATTGGCAGGCTATTTATTTGTATTTGGCTCAAGTCTATTTGTGGTTGATGCCGTTTTTGAACTGGCCACTCACTTTTCTCCCATGGCCCTAATACACCTGACAGAAGGCGTTTCATTTCTTGTGGGTTCCGTCTGTTTTATACCAAGGGCTCAAACTGAGCCCTAAATTTGCTGGCAAATGCGCTGGTAATGTTCTGGTCTACGATGGGCGGCAAAATTGAAGATTGTAGTCTTGTAGGGTATCCCTGCATCCAGGTTACAGCTGGCAACAATGAGTTCATCCTCTACGGTGTGGGCTTTTGCCACAATTTCACCGGACGGGGCAATGATGCAGCTATCGCCGATCAGGTCGCAGCCCTCTTCTCGACCCGCTTTGGCGACTCCAACCACCCAGGTACCATTCTGGTAGGCTCCTGCTTGCATCGACAACAGATTATGGAAGTGGTTTAGGTGGTCACTGCTGGGGTCATGGGGGTTATGTTGCGGCGTGTTATAGCCCAGCAGCACCATCTCCACCCCTTGCAGCCCCATGACCCGATAGGTTTCAGGCCAGCGACGATCATTGCAGATGCATAAACCCATGATGCCACCAAAGGCTCGCCACACTGGAAAGCCCAAATCACCCACTTCAAAGTAGCGCTTTTCTAAGTGTTGAAAAGCGCGGTGGGGCTCATATTCGCTATGGCCAGGGAGGTGAATTTTGCGATACTTGCCAACAATTTTCCCTGCCTGGTCGACCAAGATAGCGGTGTTGTAACGGTGCACAGAACCCTGCTCAACGACCTGTTCGGCATAGCCTAAATAAAAACCAATGCCTAACTGCTGAGCCAAATCGAATAATGGTTGGGTGGCTGCATTGGGCATGGCTGTTTCAAAGAAGTATTCCACCTCTGCAGGATCTTCGATATACCACCGGGGAAAAAATGTAGTCAGGGCCAGTTCGGGATAGACAACCAAATTACAGCCCCTGGCGTGGGCCTGTTTCATCAGAACAATCAGGCGTTGTACAACTGTACTGCGAGGTTCGTCACGGGCAATGGGACCAATCTGAGCCGCTCCCACAGTGAGGATTCTAGGCATCTGGGTAGTCAAAAATTACAATATGTTGGCGTTTGGTACTAAGAACGTTTCAGGGATATCTGAGAAAGTATAGCGTTGGTCACTGATAGTTGAACATCCTGATCCAGTTTTATCATTGAGGTTAGAATGATCAATTTTTTATCAATCCATTATGCACATCCGACTGGCATCACTCCTAGACCGTGACAGTATTAGGTGTCTTCATCTCTCAGCTTTCCCTGAGGAAGAACGCGAGGCTGTGGCTGCCCTTGCCGTCAATTTACTTGCAGAAAAGACAACTCCTGAAACATTTGCCTTTGTTGCAGAAACCGATCACATCGTCATGGGTCACATTGCCTTCAGCCCTGTATCTGACATCAATACTGACAAATTCCAAGGATACTTATTGGCCCCTCTCGCTGTGCATCCGCAATTTCAAAAGCAAGGAATAGGGACGGGTTTGGTTGAGGCGGGCATGCAGCACCTATTACAACTCGCCGTAGATATTGTTTTTGTCTATGGCAGCCCTCAATATTACAGTAGGTTTGGTTTCGACCCTGGCTTTGCCTCTGAGTACGTTCCACCCTATCAACTTAAATATTCTTTTGGCTGGCAAGCCAAGTCCTTAAAGGATGGCAACACTTTTCCTGCGTCTGCTAAACTGAGCTGTGTTCCATCTTTGAGAGATCCGCAACTATGGTAGCCCAAGCTCCTGAGCCTACCTGAGTAATGTCAGTAGGTTATCCCAATTATGCTTCAGGTACCGAGGCCTCCTTTGCGCTTGCTTGAATGTCCCTTGATCCCGCTAGTGATCTGAGCCGTTGCGAGTCAAGAGGATACCTATATGACCTACGATGAATTCAATGACTTTTGTCGTTCGTTAGCGGCAACATCCTATGTCATGCAGTGGGGAGACTCCCATGTGTGGAAAGTAGGTGGTAAAGTATTTGCCATCGGAGGTTGGGGACAAAATGATCAGCCTGCCTTCACCTTTAAGGTTTCAGAATTGACTTTCGAACTTTTGCGAGATGAACCTGGTTTCAGACCTGCCCCCTACATGGCTGCTCGTGGCATGAAGTGGATACAGCAATATGAAGCCCTTGAAGATACAGATGAGCCGCTAAAGGATTACCTGAAAGAGTCGCATCGTATCGTTTCATTGGGTTTAACCAAAAAGAAGCAAAAAGAGCTTGGGCTTAACCAATAAAACCTGAGTCATGCCCATATGATAGGTAAAATGCCTGTCATCCATCGGATGAGTTATGGTTACAACAGCATCTGGTGAGGACAAAATGATGGGTATGATCAGGATTATTGAGTGACTAGCCATGGATAACGCTGCAATTTCTTATCAGGTACAAAACGTGGCCGAGAAGCTTGAGTCCGCCTTATTTGCCTTTGCTAATGATGACAACACTCACCATGTCAGTAAATTTCATCGCAGTCTCCCCAATTATTCTCCTACGCCCCTTGTCAAACTGTCACAACTGGCTAACCACTTGGGCATCGGTGAAATTTTGGTAAAGGATGAAAGTTACCGCTTGGGTCTAAACTCCTTTAAGGGGCTGGGGGCGAGTTATGCGATCGCAAAACACCTAGGCAAACTACTCAAGCTAAACAAGGATGAATTGACGTTTAGTCATATAGTTTCTGAAAAGTCTAAATACAAGCATAGTACCTTTGTCACCGCCACAGATGGCAACCACGGCAGAGCGGTCGCCTGGGCCGCCAACCTATTAGGCTGTAAATCTGTTGTATATCTGCCAAAAGGTTCTTCTCCCGCACGATTAAACGCCATCAGAAACTATGGAGCCAACGCATCCATCACAACCTTAAATTACGATGACACCGTGCTCTATGCCGCTCAAAAAGCCCAGGCAGAAGGCTGGATACTTCTACAGGACACATCCTGGGACGGATACGAAGAAGTACCCACCCACATCATGCAGGGTTACAGCACCTTAATCACTGAATATCTCCATCAAGAGCCAGATATCTGGCCTACCCATGTATTTGTACAAGCCGGTGTCGGCTCATTGGCGGCAGGCATCCTGGCCCGTCTTTGCCATATATCTGACCGCCCTATGCCTAGATTTGTGGTGGTAGAGCCCCAAGGCGCTCCATGTCTGTTTGAATCCAAAACTCACAATCGACTTGTGAGGGTGCAAGGAGATTTACCCACAATCATGGCGGGTCTGGCCTGTGGAGAACCCAGCCATCTAGGATGGGCCCTATTAAAGTCAGCTGCCAGTGCATTCCTCATATGTTCCGATGACGTGGCGCGCAGGGGCATGAAGGTGCTGGGAAATCCCTTAACCGGCGATCAGCGCATCATATCTGGAGAGTCAGGGGCTGTCACCCTTGGCACACTGTTTGAAATACTGTCAAATGCCGACTTTTTTGACGTTAAGCAAGCGCTAAATTTAACGTTCGAATCAAAAGTCCTGTTGTTTTCAACCGAGGGAGATACGGATCCACAGATGTATCGAGATATTGTGTGGCGCTAAAATCCTGCAGCGACAAGAACATACAGACAAGTAGATCTTACTGAGTATTGACCCTGCTTTGGGCTAGATAATTTTCCAACTGCAGGGCTGGCAAGGGTTTAGAAAATAAATATCCCTGGCTCGCATCACAGGCAAGCCCCTGTAACACAGCTAACTGCTCATGGGTTTCCACACCTTCTGCAATCGTCTTAAACTCCAACGCTTTGGCTAGATTGATAATGGCACGAGTAATTCTAAGGTTGCGATCGCTATCATTCAATCTATTCACAAAAGAACGATCAATTTTGATTGTACTGATGGGAAATTGCTGTAAATATCGCAGAGAGGAAAACCCAGTCCCAAAATCATCAAGACTAAGTTCAATGCCTCGGCTGCGAATCAACTCCATGATTTCGGTAGCCGCCTGGATATCGTGAATCAGACTACTTTCAGTGATTTCTAATTTTAGACATTGTGGATCTAATTGAGTCTCTGCCAAGATAGTATCCAGGGTATTAATCAGAGATGGATCTCGAAACTGTTGTCCAGAAAGATTTACACTGAGGTATAAATCTGTTGTAGCTTTCCCCTCGGCCTGCCAAGCTTTTAATTGCGCGCAAGCTTTCCGTAAAACCCAATCCCCGATGCGATTAATCTGCCTTGTATCCTCAGCAATAGGGATAAATTCAGATGCTGGGATCATCCCCTTTTCCGGGTGCTCCCAGCGCAATAAAACCTCAAAGCCTTCAAGCCGATGGGGGTGTTGCAAATTAACCAGGGGTTGATAATATAAGCAGAACTCTTGCCTATTAACAGCCCTACGTAAATCTGTTTCAGTTTCTGCTAAACGTAGGGTTTGCAGATACATGGTTTGATCAAACAGGGCATAGCCTGCTTTTCCCTGACCTTTGGCCCGATACATAGCAATATCAGCATCGCGGATAATGTCATCAACAGATTGATACGATTCATTGGAAAAGACAACACCAATACTGGCGCTGGTAAAAATTTCCCGAGACTCCAATTGAAACGGTTTTTGTAACTCACTTTGCAGACGATACACCGTCTTTAAGGCATCGTGCACGGTCTCTAGCTTTTCTAGTAGAATGAGAAACTCATCCCCTCCCAATCGCGCCACCCCGTCTATCCCTCTGACCATTTCCTTCAGTCTTTGGGAAACCTGAATCAAAAGCTGATCGCCGACGAGATGTCCAAGGCTATCATTGATATGCTTAAAGTTATCGAGATCCACAAACAAAACGGCAAAATGTTCATCGGGCTTCCGTTTTTGATGCTCGATTGCCAGCTCTAAACGGTTTAAACAACAGGCCCGGTTATCCAAACCTGTTAGGCGATCATGCAATGTTTCGTAAGTTAAACGGGCTTCTGAAGCTTTACGCTGAGAAATATCACGCCCGCTGCCGTACAGCAATTTCTCTTGGGGAAATGGTACTAGATTCCAGGCTATCCACTGATATGTTCCATCTTTTGCTCGAATTTGGACTTCCATCGCATTAATTTCTTGTCCCTGGGCCAAGGCCTCCTGTAAATCCTGTCTATTGTCCCGCTCTTCTGGCAGCATGAATTGCCAGAAAGATTGGCCTAACAAGTCATCAGCGGTATACCCCAACGCATCAGACCATGAGGGGTTGATGCGCCTAAATATACCGTCTTCGTCGGCAATAAATAATAAATCGATAGCGAGGTTGAAAAAACGATCTCGCTCTAGTTCAGCTCGCTTACGTTCGGTAATATCATGAATCATGCCAAATCGTAAGGTTTGTTGTTGAGCTTTTACCCATGACTCAGATAACAAGACCGTCCGGTCTAGTCCCATAGAAGACTTTAGAGATAGTTCAGTTTTGAATATAGAAGACTTTTTTGGCCGACTGTCTTGGTTTTGATTGCCCTGGGCTAGGAGTTGTTGCAATATTGGGTGCTGAAGTGGGTTTAGCATTTGCCCCGATGTCGATTTGTCTGGGTGGGCACAGAGTTGTCTAAGAGATTGGTTAAGGAACAGTAACTCCCCCCCTTCAGTGGCCATATACACCCCATCGTGAATGCTCTGAAGTACGTGGGTTAATAAGCGTATTTCTGCAGCAGCCTGGGCCCGCTCTATCGCATGTAGGATCGAACGTTCTAGGAGTGGGCCCGTCAATGATGGGTCACCTTTGACTAAATAATCTGAAGCCCCCATGGCCATACATTGGCGATCGATATCGTAGTTGCCTAGCCCGGTCAAAAGAATGATCGGTTTACATAGACCGGACTCTACTGCAGATTGCAATAGATCTAACCCAGTTTCTGCCCCTAAGCGATAGTCCAATAAATAAACATCATGGCGATCGGCATGTAGGGCTTCCAAGCCAGCCTGGAAAGTATCTACCCAGGTTAACTCAAATGACGCCTGTTCTGCTTCCTGCAGCAAGTCTCGGGTAACAATGTAGTCATCGTCATCATCATCGATCAGCAAGACTTGGTATACCGAATCACTCATTGGCATTATTCTCGCTTTTTATGTATGGAAATAAGCTTACTTAGCATCTTTACTCTGACCTCACTTCATCTGGTAGATGTACGATTTCAAACCAGTATGTACCAAGAGTTTTCATGATATCAACCATAGATTGAAAGTCCACAGGTTTAGTAATAAAAGAATTAACTCCCAGTTCGTAGGTTCTCAGAATATCTTCTTCGGCTTTAGAGGTGGTTAGCACCACGATGGGAATACTGCGCAGTTCGGGATCACTTTTTATCTCGGCTAGGGCTTCGCGACCATCTTTGCGAGGCATATTTAAATCCAATAAAATGATCGAGGGACGGGGGGCAACGCCAGGTACACTGTAGTCTCCCCGTTGGTAGAGATAATCCATCAGGTCTTCCCCGTCTTCGACAAAATACAAATCGTTAATAATCCGATTCTCTACTAAGGCTTCTTGGGTAAAAAGCCGATCGTCTTCATCATCGTCGGCCAGGAGGATAATCACAGGTTTACTGCGTCGGTGAGGCATTCTCTTCTTCTTGAGGATGATGGATTGGTAAGGTGACGATAAAGGTGGCTCCCTCTCCTGGCTGACTTTCTGCCCGGAGAGTGCCCTCATGTCGCCGAATCACCTTGCGGCAAATTGCTAAGCCAATGCCGCTGCCTTCATAGGTGTTGCGCCCATGAAGGCGTTGGAATGGTTGGAAAATGCGATCGCAATACCTAACATCAAACCCTATACCATTATCTATCACTCGCAATTCACAAATCTCTTTGCCTGCCATGGGGTAACACTGCACCCTCACCTGAATCTGAGGTGCTACACCGGGTTTATGAAACTTGAGGGCATTACTCAACAGATTTTGCAAGATCTGTTGCATTTGCATCTGGTCCGCATCAATGGTGGGTAACGGATCCACATCTACCGTAGCCCCAGTTTGCTCAATGCGAACCTCCAAATCCGATAAAACCCCTGCCATGACCTGGGATAAATCTGTGGGAATAAAGGGTTTAGCTTGGGTTGCCACCCTCGAAAAACTGAGTAAATCATTGATCAAGGCCTGAGCCCGCACCGCCGCATTTAGCATCCGTGCCAAATAATCTTGCCCCTTCTCAGAAAGCTGATCCTGACAGGTGTGGCTTAAACGATCACCAAAGACCTGCACTTTCCGCAAAGGCTCCTGAAGGTCATGGGAGGCCACATAGGCAAAATCCTGGAGTTCCTGATTACTTTCCTCTAATCGTTTAGCCGTGAGTTTCAGTGTGTGAATCACCTGCTGACGCGCTCTAATTTCGACATTAAGTTTTTGCTCTGCCACCTTGCGAGCAGAAATATCCCGCATGATTGTTGAACCTCCAATCACCTGGCCTGTTCCATCCTGTAGGGGTGAAATGGTCAGCGAGACATCTAAAAGCCTACCGTCTTTATGGCATCGAACGGTTTCAACCTGCTCAATGCTTTTGCCTTGCCTGAGCCGTTCCAGAGTTTGAGCAGCTTCCGCAACCTGATCAGTCGGGACAAGCATCTGAATCGATTGCCCAATAGCCGCCAATGCTGAATAGCCCAAGAATTTTTCTGCTCCCGCATTCCAACTGGTAATCAAACCATTGAGATCCTTAGTAATAATGGCATCGTCAGTAGACTCGACAACGGCAGCCAGCAAACGAACCGTTTGTAGTGAGCGATAATGCTGCACCACGCGCCAAACCAGGTTAGAAATCAACTGCACCGTTTCAATATCCATCTCGGTGTAGTTCTGGCTCTTGTTACCCACTTCTGTGAGCATCACTACTTTGCCATTTTCAATCACAGGCACACTCAGCAGACGATTAAACTGCTCATGTGCTTGCAATAATCCTTGTGCTTGCAGTAAAGCTTGTTCTTGTCGAGAGACCCCACAGGCACAATTGCAAATGACCGGCTGGCGATGATGCAGAACATCAGCCAAAATTCCGGCCGGATCAATTGGCAGATGAGTCTCAGCATCAGTATTACCCAAGGTAGTCAATGGTTGCTGCTCCCGATGTATCAATTCGAAGGTTGCTTGCTCCTCATGGACAAAGTAAAGAAACGCCATCTGGCTGCCCGTCAGGTTCTTAGCAATGTCCTGGACCTGCTGCATAAAGTCATATTCATCTAATTGCTCAGCTAACTGGGGCAGTTCTAGCAACGCTTCTGCCCGACGTGCCTGGTAGGTTAGGGCTACCTCAGCGGCATAGATATCTGAGATATCGCGTACACTCACCACCGCCCCGCTAATCGTGCCATCCACTTCCCGGCAAGGGGTATAGGTGACATCTAGATACTGCTGGAGCTCATCTGTGATGGAAAATAGACTTTGATAATGAACTTCTTCCCCTGCAAAGGTGCGATCTAGATTGGGTTTTATAGTTTGAACAAACGTTTTCTCGCCGAGCAGATCTGTTACCGAATGACCGATGATTTCAGCTTTGGATTTACCGAACTTCTGAGCATAGACGTCATTGACCATGGCATAAGTGTAATTGCGATCCACAAACGACATATGGTCAGGCGTAGTGCAAATTGCTCTCTCGTAGAGACGCAGCATTTCTTCCGTTTGCTTTCGCGCATTAATATCTTCAACAACGCTAATCAAGTAATCTGGGTCACCGCCTTGTCTACGCACTAGAGAACAGGTCAGATTAACCCAGGTGACAGTCCCATCTTTACGAATGTAGCGTTTTTCCATGTGGAAAGTTTCGAGCTGTCCAGCAAGAAGCTGTTGGACATTAGTCAAATCAGCATCCAAATCCTCTGGATACGTAATATTCTGAAACGTAAGATTTAAAAGTTCTGATCTGGAGTAGCCAACAAGCTGACAAAAGCGTTGATTCAGGCGAGCGAAGTGGCCTGTAGTAGAGACATGACAAATTCCTACAGCAGCCTGCTCAAAGGTGCTTCGGAACAGGGCTTCTTTTTGAGCGATTTCATCTTTAGCCGCTTTCAGTCGTAGTTCTGCTTGTTTGCGATCGGTAATATCGGTCAGGCAGCCCACATAACCGACCCCCTGATTGGCATAGTTATACTCTGGGACGGCCTTTTCATACACCCAAGTTATCGGCCCCGATGGGCTGCCAAAGCGATATTCCAAAACAAAAGGAAGATTCTGGCTGGTGGATTGATGCCATGCTGCCAAAACGGTATCCTGATCCTCCGGATATAGAGCCTGAACCCATCCTGTTCCTAACATTTGTTCAGGGAGGAGCTGGGCAATCTCACATAAATGTTCGTTGACGTAAATATAATTTCCCTCAGTATTTGCACGGAAAATGCCGACAGGGGCAGCAGCGGAAAGACTGGAAAAGCGTTCTTCACTCTCCATCAACCGATGTTCAGCCTCTTTTCGATCGGTGATGTCGTAGTTGGTGCCAATCATGCGAATGGGTGCTTCTTGGTCGTCCCGTTGAATCAGACCATTCGCTTTCATATACCGCACTGTGCCATCGGCATGAATAACCCGAAATTCAATGTCATAGATTTCCTCATTACGCAGAGCACGCTGTATAGCAGCTTCTGCTGCTGGCCGATCCTCTGGGTGGACACGATTGGCCCAGGCTTCGTAATTTCTCTCAAATGCTTCGGACGTAGTGCCATAGAGCTCATAGAACCGATCGTCCCAGGTCAGGGTATTGTGAGTGATATCCCAATCCCAAATACCAATGCCCACCGCCTCCAAGGCAAGATCCAGCCGGGTCGATAGTTCTCGTAGCTCAACTTCAGTTTGTCGACGCTCAGCGATTTCTTGCTCCAATTGATGTTCGGCTGCTTTCCGCTCAGTGATATCGTAATCAGTGCCAATCATGCGAATGGGTTCACCCTGTTCATTCCGCTGAATCAGAGCATTTCCTTTCAAATACCGCACGGTGCCATCGGCATGAATAACTCGAAATTCAGAATCATAGACAGCTTCATTGCGTAAAGCACGCTGTAAAGCAGCTTCTGCCGCCGGTCGATCCTCTGGATGAACATACCTTGCCCAAGTATCGATATTTCCTTCAAATGCTTCCGGTGTGCTGCCATAGAGTGCATAGAGCCGATCATCCCAGATCAACCTATTGTGAATGATATCCCAATCCCAAATACCAATGCCCACCGCCTCCAAGGCAAGATCCAGCCGGGTCGATAATTCCCGTAGCTCGACTTCAGTTTGTCGGCGCTCAGCGATTTCTTGCTCCAACTGTTGATTTAAGGCTTCTAGCTCAGCCGGAGTACGTAGATCTAGAGCCTTGGGGAATATGGGGATGAGGGCGATCGCCGTGTACGTAGAAACCACTGCCGTCAACGCTTTGAGCACACCAGACACCCAATAGTCTGAATGCCATAGGGTCCAGACATTAGCAAGGTGCGTAGTACCACAGAAAATAATGAATGCTGCAAACAGCAGGAAAATCTCCTGAAAAGGAACATCACGACGTTTTTTGAGGAAATACAACAGGGTGATGGGAATAGAATAGTAAGCCAGACCGATTAGGGTGTCTGATACTAAATGCAATCCGACCAGGCTGGGTTTCCACAAATAACAATAGCCATGGGGCATGTATTGGCTAAGTAAGGGAATATTCAACATTTTGGAGAATGGTCCTCGGATGTCTTAAGTGGGTTAACCTAACCGTTTATAAGATAGAAAATCAGGTATTCAGCTTCTTCTCACAAACCCCTAAACCTAGAATTTTCAGGGCTTTGAGTCCAATCTTCCCCAGAATTTAGGGACGGAAGGAGGCCTCGGTATCTGAAATATAATGGGGATAACCTACTTAAATCAAGCCCAATGAGTTCCCACCTATCAATTTATTTTGTCAAATATTCCCGCATGTATTGCCATGGGTAGACAGCAGTAACTTATCTAGATGAATTTCGGGTACCAACTTAAAGCGGAACGTTTTCCCAAGGACAAAATTTAGAATACTCTTTGAGCAGAGCAAGCTCTACAGGGGGCAGAATTCAGTGCCTTACCGGCTCTGGCTTCTGCCCCCTGACTCCCCACCCAGCCAGGATTTCCCGGCTTAAATTAATACCCTGAATTTCATCACATTTAAACCTTTCTGCTAGCAGGCACAGCTCACAGAAAGCGTATATGACAAGAATTGTAGAACCCTTTCGCTAGCGTGACTGTGATGCTCGTAGCATAAGCTACAGCATAGTTTGTGGCCGATTGATGACTGCCGGTGAACTCATTTTGATTATTTTCAGATGATGTCGCGTCGCGTTCCTGAATCTTTAGCCTGATACAAGCATTGATCAGCGGCCTAGATTCAGTTGCGGCATCGTTGTACTACGGGCGACGTAAACCGATAAATGTATTTATCGGTTTACTTTAATGGGTGAAGCTCCAGACGTTAGGGATTCAGGTTTTCACCATGGTTAGCCTTGAAGTTTATTTTCTAATTCGATAATTCTGGCCTGTAATGGGGCCGTAGCCGCATCGATTTCTGCCTGGAGTTCTGATGCAGAATAATGCACCGGAATGTGTTGGGGACAGTTTTGGCTAAAGGCTTCGACGGTAAACAACACAGCCCGCTCAATTTTGGCTGGATAGTCTGGCATACGGAGTTGTTCAATCAGTCCAGGATCATCTTCGACATAGCGGGCTCGGCCCCAGATTTTAAACCGGCGGCGATGGCGGTAGTCCATCAGAAAAAGAAAGGCCCTATCATTTTCGGATAGGTTACCGACGGTGATGTACTGGACATTGCCGGAGAAGTCAGCGAAGCCGATGGTTTTCTCGTCTAGTACTTTGAGGAAGCCGGGGGGACCACCGCGAAACTGGATGTAAGGATAGCCGTTGGCGCTGACGGTACCCAGATAACTGCCGTCCATTTGGGTAATAAACTCGGCTAGATCGGGGGTGATGGTGTCATTGGCAGGAGCATTGGCGGTATAGCGTTCGTAGGTTTCCCGAGAGCCGCGCTGGGCTTGGGCGGCTTTAACGGCGGGAGTGAAGGCAATGTCGGCGAATTTGCTAGGCATGGGTTTGGGGTATGTGAGGTTTTGACATTTTATCGGGGCATTACATGCAATGCCCCGATAAAATTTGTTGTTGTCTTAGGCGCTAACAGCAGGGGCTTCAATGCCTCTCATCCCTACAAAACCGGGAAGTTGTTTAACCCGTTCAATCCAGGACAACACCTGGGGATAAGAGGACAGATCAATCTTTCCATCGGGAGAAAGGGCGACATAGGGAAAGACAGCGACGTCGGCAATGGTGGGAGCTGTGCCCACCAGCCATTCATGTTGGCCCAGGTGCTGATTGAGTTGGCTGAGAATAAACGTGGCTTTTTCGTTAGCTCGTTCAATGTTAATGGCTTTGGCTCCAAACAGGTGATATAGACGTGCAGATTCTGGGCCCTGGCGTACTTCGCCAGTGGTAATGGAGAGCCAGCGAATAACATTGGCAAGGGCTACTGGTTCTGTGGGTAGCCATCGGTTTTCTGGGTCATATTGACGGGCTAGATACACCAGCGACCCCTGCGCATCGGCAAGGGCCATGTCGCCATCGGTGAGTACAGGGACTTGGCCAAAGGGGCTGAGTTTGAGGAATTCTGGCTGTTTATGTTCCCCCTTCATCAGGTCTACGGTGACCCATTCGTAGTCGATATTTAGGAGGCTGAGCAAGAGTTTCACTTTATAGCTGTTACCAGACATGGGGTGGCCGTAAAGGGTTGGCATGGGTTTGTGCTCCAAAGCGATGTTTATGGTTTATTTTTGGATTGCACCGAACGTTCGGTACAATCAATCTAATTAAGTTGTACCGAACGAACGGTACAATGTCAACAGCCTGCTTCTTTTTGGGAGGCAGGTCCTACGGGGTGGTTCCGAAGGTGCTGCTCAGGATGATTAGATTTGGATTGGGTGATTATTTGTGGCGCGTGAAACTTATTTGCCAGTACTATTTCGACTGTTTCGTCAACATGGTTATGACGGGGTGAGTTTGGCACAAATCGCTGAGGCGACGGGCTTAGGGAAGGCGAGTTTGTACCATCATTTTCCGGGGGGGAAGGCGGAGATGGTGCAGGCGACGTTGGCCTATTCGGGACAGTGGATGGCGGACAATATTGTGGGGCCGCTCCAGGGGGAGGGGAAGCCGTTAGAGCGGTTGCAGGGCATGTGCGATCGCATCTCCGAACTATATGCAGCCGGAGAACAGCCCTGCCTGCTGGCTACCCTAACCATAGGGGCGGCGCGGGATGTCTTTCATGAAGCAATTAAGGAACGGTTGCAGGGATTTGTGGATGCGATCGCAGCGGTTTTAGTGGAAGCGGGCTTAGAGCCAGCACTAGCACAGCAGCGGGGGGAAGATGCTCTAAGCATGATTCACGGCTCGTTAATTTTGTCCCGTGGATTGGATGATCCCACACCGTTTCAGCGGACAGTAGCCCAGCTACCAGGGCGTTTATGGGAGGGATTGCCTAACCCAGTGGTGGATTAAGCCGGTCGTTGTTCTGGCCCACCCTGGGGGAAGCAAGCTACACCCCCAGCCCCTCTCCCGGAGGGCGTTCGCTCCCCGTCTCCTCGGAAGACGGGGAGCCAGAAAAGCGTCAAAGCCTCTCTCCCGAGGGGAGAGCATCAAAGTCCCTCTCCCCTCGGGAGAGGGATTTAGGGTGAGGGAAACCCCTAGTTTCCAGCTAGACAAAGTTTACATCAACACTTCCTACAGGCAAGCTGGATAGACCCTGGGTTGCGAGCTGATGAATTTTTAAAAGCTCTCCAGCATAGGGAGCTTCGATGACTGTTCACATTCTGTTGTTAATCTCGCTAAGGATCGAAAATTCAACAGTTTATGCAACTCTTTTCATAAATCAGCCTATGAATAGGCTGCCTATAATTAAATTCTTGAAGTTCTCGATCCTAATCCACCTGGAACCAGAATTCTATTTCTGAGGTTTCTTGTTCAAATCGTGCAGCATGAACTGCTTGGGCAGGAACGTGATACCAGTCGCCTGATTGATAACGACTCTCCTCTCCATCCATGATCAAAATGAGTTCGCCTTGGGTGATGATGCCCACATTGTCGGTGTCGTGGGTGTGGGATGGGATATCTGTTCCGGCGGGATAGCTGGCGAAGAGGACATCGCAGTTTTGGGCAGTGAGTTTATGGGCGTCGAAGGGGCCGTCGAAGGAGGGTAAGTTGAGAAGTTGTTGGGGGAAGTGGGCCATGGGTTTGTCCGATGAAGGTCAGATGCTAGGTTTGGACAGGGCGATTTTTCTAGCTAGGGGGTACTAGGTGCGATCGCAAATATAGTTCATCTCGTCGTCGTTGGGTCAACCCGTCGTAGCAAAGGGGTTAGTATTAAGGGCGACTAAGGTTGATCCACCGAGCCTGCCTATGGTTAAAGTCTAGCCATTCCCATGCAAAGATGGCTCAGAATTTGTCAGAATGCGATCAATCAGTTAGCCCCTGCCATCCATGAATAAGCCTGTAATTCTGACCATTGATGATGATCCTGCGGTATTGCAGACCATTTCCCGTGACCTGCGGCAGCAATATGGCGATCGTTTTCGCATCCTGCGGGCTGACTCTGGGGTAACGGCCTTAGAGGCTACTCAACAGCTCAAGCTACGGGGGGACACAGTGGCGCTATTTTTAGCGGATCAGCGGATGCCGGGAATGAGCGGCGTTGAGTTTTTGAACCAAGGCTCCGAAATCTTTCCAAAGGCAAAGCGGGCGCTATTGACGGCCTATGCCGATACCAATGCAGCCATCGATGCCATCAATACGGCCCATCTAGACTATTACCTACTAAAGCCCTGGGATCCGCCGGAGGAAAAGCTATATCCGGTATTGGATGACCTGTTGCAGGACTGGCAAGCGACATTTAAGCCCATTTTTCAGGGGGTGAAAGTGATTAGCGATCGCTGGTCACCCAATTCCCATGCCCTGCGAGATTTTCTCTCGCGAAATCAGGTGCCCTATCGCTGGTTGGACATTGAATCCAACCCGGAAGCCAGGCAGTTAGTCACCTATGCGGGGGAAAAGGACAACCCCTGTTTGCCATTAGTGCTGTTGCCCAATGGTGAGAAGTTGGTAAAGCCCAGCACCGCTGACCTAGCCCAGCATGTGGGAATGCAAACCGAGGCGGCAAAACCGTTTTATGATCTGGTCATCGTGGGGGGTGGTCCGGCGGGGTTAGCCGCAGCAGTGTATGGTGCGTCAGAAGGACTGCGGACAGTGATGATTGAGCGGGAGGCTCCAGGTGGGCAGGCGGGCACCAGCTCTCGGATTGAGAACTATTTGGGCTTTCCTGTGGGGCTGAGCGGCAGCGACCTAGCCCGGCGGGCTGTCACCCAGGCAAAGCGGTTTGGGGTGGAAATTTTGGCACCCCAGGAAGCAACAGCAATTCGTCTGGAGGATACCTATCGCATTCTTACCCTGTCGGACGGCAGTGAAATTAGCTGCCATGCACTGATTTTGGCCATGGGAGTATCTTGGCGACGGTTAACGGTGCCGGGGGTAGATCAGTTTACGGGGGCTGGGGTGTACTACGGTGCGGCCCAGACCGAGGCGGCCGCCTGTCAGAATGAGGATGTGTATGTGGTGGGCGGTGCCAACTCGGCCGGGCAGGCGGCCATGTACTTCGCAAAGTATGCGCGCCAGGTGCGAATGCTGGTGCGGGGCGAGTCGCTGACGGCAAGTATGTCCCAGTATTTGATTGACCAGATTGCAGGCACCGACAATATTGAGGTGATGCCGTTTCACAGTGTGATGGAGGCAAAGGGCAGCGATCGGCTGGAAGAGATTTTAGTGAAGGATTCCCAGGCAGATGAGGTGAAGTCGTTTAAAACAAATTCGTTGTTTATTTTTATTGGGGCGACGCCAAGCACAGACTGGCTGGAGGGTGTGGTGCAGCGGGACGAGCGGGGCTTTCTTTACAGTGGGCCGGATATTCCCCATGGGGCACCCTGGCCCTTAGAGCGGGATCGGTTTTTGTTAGAGACCAATGTGCCGGGGATTTTTACAGTGGGGGATGTGCGCCATGGGTCAGTAAAGCGGGTGGCCTCTGGCGTGGGTGAGGGGTCGATTTGTGTGCAGTTTGTCCATCGGCATTTGGCGAATGTCTAGGTTTGATTAGAACGGCTGCATGGGTACCAACTTAAGCCAGAAAATCCTGGCTAGGTGGGGAATCAGGGGCCAGAAGCCAGTGAGGCCCTGATTCCTGATTCCTGACTTCTGAATACTATCCTTGGGAAAACGTCCCGCTTTGAGTTGGTACCCTTTCAGAGGCCAAACCTAAAGGCTTTGAACTGTGGGGTTTAGACTGGTAAATCAACAAATGTGCTGCTGGAATAAAGTACAGCGCCAACAGCGTTGCACCACCCAAGCCCCCCGCAATAGCAATTGCCAACGGCGGCCAAAACCCAGTGGAATCGAGCAATAGAGGCGTAAACCCAATGATCGTCGTCACCGTCGTCGCCACCACATGGCGCGTGGCCTTCACCACCACCTGCCGCGTCGCCGCCGCATCTCCTTGGCGCGCCAACGGATCATCCTGCAATGCTACCAACACCACAATTGAATCATTCATCGCCAACCCAATCAGCCCCAGGGTGCCAAGGATGGCCGTAAAGCCAAACAACGAGTCAAATAACCACAACGCCATGGCTGCTAGGCCCACCGCTGCCACTGCAACAACCGCCAGCAACCCTGCCAACGCAAATGAGTTAAACGACAATACCAGTGTTGCCGTCATCAACACCACCAGTACCCCCGCCGTCGACAACAGATTTCCCACCGCAGACCCTCGGGCATCGACCTCTCCACCGTAGCTCAGACGATACCCCGTCGGTAGCTCAAAGTTCTGTTCTTTCAGCGCTTTTTGAAACTCTTCCAGGATCGTGCTGGGCAAAGCCCCCGCCGTTATGAATGCCTGGACCGTATTCACCCGCTGTCCATCCTGTCGAGCAATGGTGCTGAGTTCTGGGCGCAGGTTAACCGAGGCCACCGCAGAAAAGGGGACGGTTGTGCCATCTGAGCTGAGTAGATCAACAGAGGTAATGCTGGCTAGGTCTCCTCGCTCTTGCTCCGGTAGCTGTACCCGCACCGGAATGTTTTCGGTATCTTCTAGGATGGAGCCCCCCAACTGGCCATCGAGGAGAGTCCTGAGCTGGGATGCGATCGCACCATTACTTAACCCCACCCGTCTCGCCGCCGCCTCATCTACCTCCAAGGCCAGCTGCGGCGACAATTCCGTCAACGTAGCGCGGGTATGGGTGACATCATCCAACTGAGACAATATCAGCCGCAGCCGATCCCCCAGGGTTCTCAACTGTTCCAGATCCGGCCCATAGAGACTCACCTCAATGGGGGCATCAAAGGGCGGTCCCTGCTCCAGCTGTTTGACCAATATCTGGGCATCGGGAAAAGCCTCATCCAGCTGCGTTTGCAGGGTGCGAATGGTATCTCGCAGATCCTCCGTCGAGGCTAGCTGCACAATACCCTGGGCATAGTCCGCCGCATTGCGCCGACTGCCCACCACGTTGTAGAAAAATGACGGGGCATTTGCCCCCAAAAACCAGTGGATATCCTTCACCGCCGGATGTTGTTGGATCAGGTCACGGATTGCCAACGTTTGGGTGCGGGTGGTTGCGATCGCACTCGAAGCCGGACGCTCCAACTCAATCTGAAACTGATCTCGATTTGTCGGCGGAAAAAACTGTTGCGGCAAACTAGCAAATTGCACAAAGCCCACAACAGGAAGCACCATGGCCGCCAAAATGCCCAAAATAGGCCGACTCAAAACCACCCTGAGGCTGCCTTCATAAAGCCGAGAGAGACTTTGATCGGACCAGCCCACCACCAGCCAATGTCTTGATGCGGTCAAGGGTCGCCAGCGATAAACCAATCCAGACAGCGCTGCTATTACCGTCAATGAGAGGATGAGCGAACTCAACAACGCCAAAATCACCGTGCTACCAATGGTGCCAATGAACTCTCCAGTCCCCCCAGGGGAGGTGGCAATGGGGACAAACGCCAAAACTGTGGTCAGGGTGGATGCCAGTAACGGTAACGCCAATTGTTTCACCGTATCCCTCACCGCTTCCGCCGGGCGGCTGCCACCTTGCAAATGCATCCGAATCTCATCCACCACCACAATGGCATTGTCGATTAACAACCCCATGGCGATGATCAACCCGGTAACCGACATCTGGTGCAGCGGAATGCCCAACACCTGCATACAGCCAAACACCATCAAGGTGGAAAGCGGCAATGCCAGACCCACAATCAAGGCCGAACGCCAGCCCAAAATCACGAGCGATATGCCAATCACCAACAGAGAACTGAGCAACAGGTTGCCAATCACCCCATTCAGGCGCTGTTGCACATATCGACTTTGATCCAGTACGATGCTGATGCCTAAGCCGTCTGACAAATCAGCTTCAAACTCGTTGAGAATGTTCCTGGCCTGGTGGGCCCATTGGTCCACCCGATAATCAGACTCGACGGTGGTAGCCACCACCAATGCCGGTTTCCCCTCCACCAAAGCCAAATCAGACACTGGCGTTTGCACTCCCTTCGAGACCTGGGCAATATCCCCCAGCTGGGCAATCTGTCCTTCGGCCCCCACCCGTACCGGCATCGCCCGCATTCGCCCTAATGAATCCAGGGCACTATCCACCTCAAACAACAGCTCGGTGGAACTACCCCGCAATTCCCCCGTAGAAATCTTTGCATCGCTGGCCACAATCTGTTGCGATAGGTCCTGGGCGCTAATCCCCAACCTCAGCAAATCCGCCTGACTAACATTCACCTGAATCTCTTCATCCGGCTCCCCAAACAGTTCCACCCCGTCTGTCCCTGGCAGGTTCCGCAGCTCCGCTTCCAAGCCCTCCGCCACCCGCCGCAAAATGGCATAGTTAACCGGTTCATCCAACTCCCACGTCAGCCCCACAATCATGGCACTGGCCTTGACTTCCGAGTCTTCATATTCCGGCCGACTCGCCTCGGCCGGTAACTCAGGAATCGCATCCTCAATCTGGCTGCGCACCCGCGTCCACACCGGTTCAACATTGGAAACCGTATCCTTTAGCTCCACCGTAACCACTGAAATGCCAGGGCTTGAAGACGAACGAATCTCTTCCACCTCTTCAATGTCAGACAGCTCTTCCTCAATTTTGTCAGTTACCAAAGACTCCACCCGTTCAGCACTGGCCCCTGGAAAAATTGTGGTGACCGTCGAGACTCGCTGGACAATTTCCGGATCTTCTAGCCGAGGTAATGACAAAAAGGCAGAAAATCCCCAGACGACTACTAATGTCAGGGTTAAAAACAGTAACTGTCGATTACGAAAAAATAAATTAAACATAGGTCCTAATTTTTAACTAGCTGACCTGCCACTAGGCGGTGAGCTCCACTAGTGACAATCTCTTCCCCTGGCTGTAGTAGCCCCCGCACAAAGGCTCGATCGCTTTCGGTATAAAGCACCTCTACGTCTCGGCGACTAACCTCCTGAAGATTAGCCGAGGTTTCATCCTCTGGGGCTACCAGCACATAGGCTGACCATAGCCCCCTCTCTCCTGCCACTAGGGCACTGGTGGGCAGCCAGTAGCCAATTTCACTTTGTTGGTCCTGCAGTTTCAGCCTTGCCGTTGCCCCAATGGCTGGCTGTGCCTCCGGTAGTAAGGTCACCACCACGGTAACGGTTTGGCTGGCATCATCTAGTTCTGGCAGCAGTGCGGTTACGCGCCCCCTAAATGATTGACCGTGGACCTCAATGGCCTGGGTGCTGCCATTGGTGAGCCGGCTAGCCATTTCACTGGGTACACCAATCCGAGCTTCCAAGGCTTGATTTTCCACGAGGCGCACCACCGATTGACCGGGGCCAACTACAGCGCCTTCATCCACCAGTCTGAGGGAAACTCGACCATCAAAAGGAGCATAGATCACACTTTTAGACAGGGAGACATCCAGATTCCGTAAACTGGCCTCAATTTGGTCCACTTCGGCATCTTGGGCGCTAACCTGTTCCCCACGGGTGCCTGCGTTTAACTCATTTAGTTGGCTTTGGGCCTGGTTTAGTCGACCGGTCAAGGCCTCAACATTAAAGGCCGCAGCATCCCGTTCTTCCAGGGATATTGCCCCCTGGGTATAGAGATTTTCGCGCCGTTCCCGCTGTAGACGGGCCAGCTCAAGCTGAGCCTGTAGGTCTTGCACGGCGGCGGCAGCAGCGGCAATATCTTCTGGACGAGGACCGCGTTGTAATTCTTGGAACCGAGCTTCTGCCTGCCGTTGTTGGGCTGCAATCTGCTGTCGTTGGACTTGTAGACTACGGGTATCTAACCGCGCCAACGGCTCTCCGGCAGCCACGGTGTCCCCTTCTTCCACGAGCACTTCCACCAGGGTGCCAGCTTGCTCAAAGCCCAGGTCACTGTTGCGTCGGGCCACGATTTCCCCGGTGTAGGTCCGCTCTAACTGGTATTCGCTGACTCGCTCTAGGACTTGGGTTTGGACGGGCAGCGGCGCTGTCCCCTTCTCCGCCACCGCCGTTTCAGGCCGAAAACGCCCCAGCCACAAAACCGGTGCCAATACCAGTAAGGGCATTAGCCAAAACCACTGCCAGGGATGACGTTTACTGCTTGAACGGGGATTAGATGTCTGGGAAACCATAGCTCAATATCCAAACAGCTGATAGGTAATTAGTTGATAAGCAACTAGTTGATATCCAACATGTTGCCTATGCTTCTGTAAAGTATACTCAACACGTTGGATATGTCAACGCAGTTCTGGTCGAGTCCCAAATTCTATGGCCCTAGCCCACACCATCCTGGCCCTATTAGCCCAGCAGTCCGATAGCGGATACGACATTAGTAAACGCTTCGACGAAGGGCTGAGCTGCTATTGGAAAGCCACCCAGCAGCAGGTGTATCGGGAGCTATCCAAAATGGAGTCCCAGGGCTGGGTCAGTTTTGAGAAAGTGCCCCAGGAGGGCAAGCCGGACAAAAAGATTTACAGCATTACCGAGTCGGGCTGGGCAGAGCTGACCCGCTGGTATGCAGAACCGACGGATCGCACCCAAATTCGAGAGGATTTGCTAGTCAAGGTGATGATTGGTTACAAGATGCCCCGTGAGCTATTGCTCAAAGAACTGCACCATCGCCAGGCGCTGCATCAGGCTCAGTTGGATGAGTACTACGCTAAGGAGAAGATGTGTTTGGCCCATCCAGACCCACCGGTTGAGCTGCAGTTTAAGTACCTCACCTTGAAACGCGGGATTGCCTACGAAACCAGCTGGCTGCAGTGGTGTGCCGATGTGCTTACATTTCTAGAGCAATATGATGCAGGGGTATCAACTTAAGCCGGAAAATCTTGGCTAGGTGGGGAATCAGGGGCCAGAAGCCAGTGAGGCCCTGACTCCTGACTCCTGAATACTATCCTTGGGAAAACGTCCCGCTTTGAGTTGGTACCCTGACGCAGCATAATCACCAGGCAGAGAAGACCCTCATTTCAAGAGTCGTTACAGTTCTTTGTGAAAGGTGAAGGAAATGTATAAAACGAATAATTTACAAGAATGTTCGGCTGCCAGATGGTTGTAGTCGCTTTGCAGCTTATTTTTCGATATCTATTTCTGAGAGCAATGCAACATACTGAAATAAATTGAGTAAATATACTTATCAGTTTTGCTGGTGTTTGACGGCGAATTAATACTATTGATGATGATTGAAGGGCTCTATGAATGCCTGCTTGTCCATTTATAAAACTCAATTAAAGATGCAGACACTTGCCAATAATAATCAGGTTATCCCCGTATCCACCAACGGCGGTCTCCGCCTAGAAAATGGTGATGCCAGTGGCATTAAGACGTTCTCCACAATGGATAAAGCAGACTGCCTCCAGGCAGTTTACCGTCGTCTTTTCAAAGACAACCGGAATATTGATTTCCATCACAATGCATCCCTTGATTCTGCCTATCTAAATGGCGAGATTACAACCCAGGAGCTAGTACGAGAGCTGATTTGCTCCGATATGTTTGTTAATTACATCCTGGCTACCAATAGCAACTATCGCTTTGTGCAGCTCTGCTTTGAGCGGGTATTGGGTCGTCCGGCTATTCAGGCAGAAGTTTTTAAGTGGAGTTCTCTGCTGGCCTCCGAAGGGATTCGCCCTTTTGCTGAAAAGCTGACTGGTTCTGATGAATATGTGACGGCCTTTGGTCCCTATCAGGTGCCCAGTCGTCGTTCCATGAAGCTATCTTCCAGTGATCAGGACTTACCTGCTCTGCCCAAGGAACTCAGCATCAAGCGCTATCAAGGCGAAGGTAACGAAACCCAATTTGACTACATTGGTGCAGCTAACCCACTTTGGGAAGGCAATATGCCCCCCGCCATCGTCCGCAAGATTGGTGCAGTGATCACTGTAGCAGGGGTGATTGAGGTGACTCGTATACTATTTACAATTGCCCTGGGTGCATTTACCGCTGGCCATATGTAGTATTGCTTGTAATATTGCTTTCCGCCCATAACTCACACCATGGGTGATGTTTGAAAGCGATAAGTTGAAAGCGATAAGGTTCAACTATTAGTCAGCTTGCTACTGAAATAGTCCCAAACAACAGCGTCATTAGGACATAGTGTGTCCTAATGACGCTGTTTCGGTTTATGGGGGAGGTTTAGGACGGTACGCCTGACTTCCCTTCAGGTAATCGCTGACTGGTGCCACCCCCCAGGTTATTCACCACGTTAGCAATGTCTAATCCCGTCGTTTGCTTCAACTGTTCCATGATGGCAATGGCTTGCTTGGCGGTGTCCCCGGTTTGACTATCAATCACCGTGACATTTTGTACATCCACATCGGGCACTGTGGCACTCAGGATCTTCAGCAGCGTTTCCAGCTTTTGCAGGAGGAAAATATCTCGGGCATTGGTCCCCGCCGCTCGCCAGGACTCGGCGAGTTTTTTGGTACCTTCTGCCTGGGCCTTACCATCTTCGATGATCTGGGCGGCATCACCCTTGGCGGCTGCGATCGCACGTTTGCAATCAGCCTCCGCCGGAGCAATCACATCCGCCTTCAGCTGTTCGGCAACTTGCTTGATGCGTTCCTGCTGCACCGGAATATCCGATTGGAACCGCACCAGTTCAGACGCAATTTCGGCCTCTACCTCGGCCACTACGGCCCCGCGCTTGGTCAGAGCATCTTGGATGCGGCGCTCGGCCTCAGCTTCGGCGATGCCCATGTCCCGATCAATCCGGCGCACAGAGGTAATCTTATCGTTTTCAGCGGTTTGAATAGCTGAAGCTGCCCGGGCTTCGGCTTCAGCAATACGGGCATCGCGCTGGAGCTGGGCCTGTTGCTTGCGACCGATGGAGTCGAGATAGCGCACATTGTCAGAAATGTTCTGAATCTGGAGGGTATCCAGAACTAGGCCTAGCTTTTCCAGATCCTCTTCAGCTTCATCTAGGAGACTTTTGGCAAAGGCGATTTTGTCTTCGTTGACCTGCTCTGGCGTGAGGCTAGCCAGCACACCTCGAAGATTCCCCTCCAAGGTCTCCTTGGCAATCTTTTCAATATCTTCGCGGCTCTTGCCCAACAGTCTCTCAATGGCATTGTGAATGGTGGGCTCTTCCCCCGCCACCTTAATGTTAGCCACGCCGTCCACCTGGAGGGGGATGCCCCCTTTAGAGTAGGAATTGCTGACTTTTAATTCGATGATCATGTTGGTGAGGTCCATCCGCATCGCCTTCTCCACCAAGGGTTTACGAATGCTACTGCCGCCTTTGACCAGGCGATACCCCACGGTCTTTTGACCTAACTTTTGTTGCGCCCCGGCAAAGATCAGAACTTCGTTGGGTTGGCAAATATAGTACAGGTTGCGAATGATCAAGGAGATTATCCCAGAACCACCGCCGAGAATAACAAGTAAAAGAACTAGACCTGGCATTAATTATGGTCCTCCGTGGTGGGCTCTATGGCTGTTGCTGAAGTGGGAGTTGTTGGCGTAGATGTTGTCGTAGCAGCAGAGCCTAGGCGGCGCTGAAAATCTAAGCTTTGGTGTAGGGTGCCGGTAACGTCGATCCCCAGGGTGTCGTCCACCTGCTGCAGGAACTGACGCACCACATCAGGGTAAACATTCATCAGGCTGGAGATGGCTTTGCCGTCACCGCGATCAATTACATTGATCTTTTTGAGGTGAAGACGACCGGGGATTTTGGCCGCTTCTTTGAGCACCATGTCGATCTGTTGAATCAAAAAGACCTGGGTAGCATCAGTGCCCGTGGTGGCCCACACCTCAGCCAGCATGGTGTTGACCAGGGCAGCAGCCTTAGCATTTTCTTCCAGGGCAGCGGCTTGTCCCTTCGCGTATAGTTCCTTGGCTTGGCGATCGGCTTGGGCCGGTAACACCTGATCCGCTTCTAGGCGCAGTCGCTCTAGCTCAGCCCGTACGGTTTGGAGTTGTTGCTCGGCCCGGGCGCGGGATTCCTTGGCGGCAGCAGCTGTACGTTCCTCTTCAGACTTAGCCCGCTCCTCTAGCTGTGCTTTGACTTTTCGCAGTTCATTTTGTTTCTGTTGCACAACGGTTAGGGCCTGGGTTTTGGCCACTTCGGCCTGCTTCTGGCAGTCGGCTTCGATCCGGTCGGCTTCACCCACGGCCTCGGCTTCGGCGATCTCAGCATCCCGAATGATATGGGCAATTTGGCGACGGCCAATAGAGCTGAGGTAGTCCATGTCGTCGGTGACGCTTTGGATCTTAAGGGTATCCAGATGCAGGCCCAACTTACTTAGATCTTTGGCCACGTCAATCGCAATCCGTTCAGCAAAGTTCATTCGGTCTTCGTTCACCTGTTCCGGTGTGAGCAGGGCCACAACACCCCGCAAATAACCCTCTAGGGTTTCCCGCACCACCCGACGAATTTCGGAGCGGTTGCGCCCTAAAAAGCGTTCAATAGCGTTACCCACTACGCTGTGGTCGCTAGAAATTTTGACATTGGCAATGGCCTGAATATTGAGCGGGGTGCCCCCTTTGGCATAGGCGTTGGTCACCTCCACGGGGATGGGCATGGTGGTCATGTCCATGCTTTGCACCTGTTCTATGATGGGCACCACTAGGGTACGCCCCCCAAAGATGACGCGATAGCCCACATTCTGGCCTTGTTTGTTTTTGTATTTGCGACCCGAGATGATCAAAATTTGGTTGGGGTTGCAAATGCGTAGGCAGGTCTTGAGCACTAATATTAGGGCGCCAACGCCAATCAGGCCTAGGACCAAGGCACTCCCCCCTAGAAATGCCCCCACTTGAGCGGTACTTTGACTGGCTGAATTAATCGGTAGGGCCTGGGCCAGTAAGGTCTGCTCGCTGTAGCTGGTGGTTTCAGCCTGGGCTAATCGGCTTTGATCCTTGGCTGGCAGTGGATTCATCTGTCCCAGCAAAAATGGATTATGTGTCATGGTGTGAAGTAAAAGGGCTATAGGTCGTCCTTGCTGCTCAGCAAGGGTTGGAATTATCGCTGTGCATCGGTTTCGGCAGAGACCACCCAAAGGCGATTGTGGTCAACGTTGACAACGAGTATTTTGTCCCCTGGAACAAACTGTTTGGTATCGTCGGTGAGGGCCATCATGTGTAATACGCTGCCGCGTAGTTCCAACCGCACTTTGCCCTTACTTTGGGAGTCGAAGGGCAGTTCGACAATGCCCACCCGCCCTGCAAAATCTTCAGTGCGGATGAGGCTATCGGCATGGCGACGGGCGAGATGGCGCAGGGCGGTTGCTAAGGCACTTCCCAGCAAAATGCCCATGATCAGGGCGGTAATGAAAATGAGCGAGGCAGGCCAGTTGGGTTGGACCCAGCCAAGGCTGAGACCCGTAAGGCCAAAGAAAAATCCGCCAACGGTCCAGAATTTGAAACTGGTGAGGATGTTAAGACTAAAGACGTAAGCTCCCTTAACTTTTTGTAGGAGCTGGAGGTCGGTGTCTATTTGAGCATCAAAGCCTATGTCTGGTGCATCGCCGTCTAGATCTGCGTCTAAATCAACATCGGCCTCGGCATCGAAATCTGCGTCACCAACACCGCTTAAGGTTGCGATCGCAACAAATACGCCACCGATGACGAAACAAAACCAATAAACTGACTGCACAGGTTCTCCTTAGGGTTCATTCCCTAGTGATACCTAACTAACGTTTGTGACCCTACATTTCCTGATAACTTTTAACGATTGCAGGCGCATGGGCACAGCCCGCCAATCACACCCATTAAGGCCGCATTCATTGGGGTCCTAATGGGTGCAGCCTGTACCTGTCTATGATTTTGTATCAGTCCAAAATATCAACCACAAAAAAGGCACCCCCATCAGGAGTGCCTATCGCTTATCGTCCACTGGAGGTGAGTCAGCGTTAACTCACCAAGATTGATGGCTGAACCATGGCTAGCCCGGCTGCTTCTCAGGCAGCAGACACTTGTCAGAGTCACAGCCGGCCGGACCCGCTTCGATCAGTTCACCCGCGTCATAACTTTCCAATGCCACATGAAAGTTTTCATTAGTACGACGGGCGATCACCTCTCGGCACAGCTCCTCATAGCGAGCCTTATCAATGGGCTCAAAGGGTAATCTAGGAAACGTTTGCAGATCATCAAAACGAGCTAACAGTGCCGAGGAAATATATCCCTCGTCATTTTCCAACGCTTGGTGGATGCGCTGGGCCAGGGGCTCAATCTCGTTTTCCCGAAATTCGATGGTGGCCGAGGTGTTGTGGGCGGTGTAGTGCTTCTGCACCTGCATATAGAAGTCAAACTGGGCCAAGGCTGAGAACTGCTCGATGGCCACTTCATCGGCCCCCGGCAAGTTAGCCCAGGGCACCTCCACCGGCATTTCCACCAGCCACTCGGTACACCGTGGATCAAACGGATCATTCAGCAGATTGCCATGCTCATCCTTGTCGGACTGGGATGGAATCACCGAATAACCATAGTCGATACAGGCCTTGGCCACCGGATCATCCCTACGGAAGGTGATGCGGCGGATAAAGCGCTGGGCCTTGGGGGGATGCCAGCCGGAGGACGCACCGCTGAGCAAACTCTTGGTACCCGCAGGCTGTACGGTGGTGCAGCGGTTTGGCCGGGGAATGTGATGGCGATCGCAATAAGCCCAAACCGCCTCATGGACAATGGTCTTCCACCGGCTCAGATATTCCTGTTCCTTGGCCTTAAGTTCCAGTCCCTGCATGGTATCCGGACGACCAGCTTCCCACCAATGGAGCCAGTCCACCCCAAAGGCCCGCACAAAGAAGTCAAACAGTCCCGTAAAGGACACCCCGACGATGGGGTCTTCCAGACGAGACTGCTGGTAGCGGGGCTCAATAAACTGATGGTTGAGCAGGGCAGCAACGGCAATGCCACCCGCTCTAAAGGCATCTTCCTGTTCCTGCAGATTTTTCGGATCCAACTGGTTGAGATGAATTTCCGACAAATTGCAGTGGAAATTTTGACCCAAAATTTCACCACAGGGGTTTAGACCGTAGCGGCCCTTGCCCTGGGCTCGGCGCTCAGCTTCCCCCGCCCACTGGATCGCCCCTTCACCGGAGTAAAACTGCTTGCGTACCGCATCGGTCATTTCCGCCAAGGAGGGCTTGGTGTGGAATACCCGGGTGTGGTTGGCCATACGCAGCGCATCCCGTTCTGGGTCAATGCGCCAGTTGCCCTCAGCATCCTGTTGCCACAGATTATCCTTAGCGTTGGTGGCCAGCTGATCTTGGCTATCAAACTGCCGCATACCCGCCGAACGCCGAATATTTCCAGCCACCACACAGGCCGCCGCTTCATCAATCAGCAAACAGCACTCAAGGGAATTCAGCTGCCGTCCGTTGGCCCCATTCAAAATCTTGGCACAACGGCCATAGAGTTCTGGTAACTTCACCGGGTTGGCCATGCCACCAAAGCCCTTGAGCTTTTCACCCGCAGGGCGGATATCGCTCAGGTCCACAATGACCTCCACATCCCCGGTGAAATACTCATTACTGGAAAGTTCCAAAATTTTCTGGTAGGACATCACCCAGCCATTGCGGCTGTCCCCTACGCGGATCTCCACTCGATTACCGTCAATGGTGACCTCAGTTTCTTCCCGTCGCTGGTCCGCAGGCGTTACGCCCACAGCCCCCGCCATGGTGATGCTCAGTCGATTCCGAATTACCGGTAGCTGGTCAATGTACTTTGGCTCTAGTACGGCACCAGTGCCACAGCCCATCATGGCCAGATCCATCATCAAACCAAAGGAGCGCCAGTCCACCACATTGGTGCTAGTACAGTTGTAGGCCCCAGAGAAATTTTTCTGCTCTTTGCTCCACTCGGTGCCCCCGACCCAGAGCCAACGCCCCGATGGCAGGGCTTTTAGCTCCCGCTGCATCCGCTGTACTAGGTCCGCTTCGTCAGCCGTCAGCTTACCCAGTTCAACTAGGCCACCTAGGGTGCGATCGCACACGTCATACCAAGACTCCCGCTGTCCATTGTCCAAACGGCGACTGTAGGTACGATAAAACACTGGATAGGCTGCGGGTGCCGTCTCAGGAAAAGGCGTTTTTGTTCTTAGCCGTTCTAACTCTTGAACCATTCGTCCGAGCTTCCTTGCGAATTTTGGGGGTGTTCTAGGCTGTGGCCGTTAACAATGGAGCATGGGCCCGTTGGTGAAGCAAAAAACAGCACATATAGCGCCTATGGCAGTCCTAACAATTGTTAACACCCTAGATGTGCTAGATCACATGGAAATCAACACTAACACTCCTAATTAAAAAAATCTAGCGTCTTGTCTTCAGTACAAACGCTAGATGTAGTGATTTTTCAATCCGGAGAACTAATTGCTAAAAAAATCAGTCACTTTCAATAATCGAACTAACTAAACCAACTGCCACCGCGACACGGGCCGATTTAGGGGAGGTATACCGTTGTCCGACACCATCACCATCGGGTATCTATCAATAACCACCAAACCATTCACAGCCGAGAATTAAACGCTTAAGTTTGCCATAGGCCGATTGTCAGCTATTCATGGCAATGTTGTGATTCAGGTTCAATCTAAAAAGTGGTCAAGTAGCCGCCACCAATTGCAGAATTTACCGATAAGCTTTGTGGAAGCACGCCTCTGATCATGGTGGTCAAAAAACAATTCGCGTTCCCGTACATCGTATGGCATGCTTTTTGCCCGTGGCATTGGTTCTCTGTCTTAAGATTGGTTAATTACCCCCAGGACTTTGCCGAAGTTAGTTCTACTTCCCTGTAATCAATGCTGTGACTCTACCGATTTTCCATGAGCCATTCAGTCGCGTTGCCCTCTTCTTCTACAGAGACAGTGCAGCAGCTATGTGATTTTACGATCGCCATCTGTACCTATGATGGAGCCCTTCGTATTCCTGCTGTGCTCGATCGGCTGCGGCAACAAGTAGGTGTCCAGGGCTTACAGTGGGAAGTTTTTGTCATCGACAACAATAGCAGCGACTCTACGGCGGCGGTTGTCCGGCAATATCAGCAAAACTGGCCATCCGAAATTCCGCTGCGATATCTCTTTGAAGGCCGCCAAGGAGCCTCCTATGCTCGACAATTGGCCATGGAGAAAGCCAAAAGTGAACTGGTAGGTTTTTTGGACGACGATAATTTGCCTGCTAATGATTGGGTGGCCACCGCCTATAAGTTTGGTCAAAATCATCCCCAAGTTGGAGCCTACGGCAGTCAAATCAAGGGTCTATTTGACGGCACCCTCCCTGAAGACTTTGAGCGGATTCAGTCATTCTTTGCCCTGACTCAGCGGGGAGAAACGGCCCATGTCTATCAGCCTCGACTGCGGGTTTTGCCCCCCTCAGCTGGTTTGGTCGTGCGTCGCAAAGCTTGGCTCAACAACGTGCCTAAGCAGCTGATTTTGACCGGTCGCCACGATGGGCAAATGCTTACCGGTGAAGATTTAGAAGCCATTACCTACATTCGCAGAGGCAACTGGGAAATCTGGCACAATCCGGCCATGAAAGTATCCCATTACATTCCAGCCCGTCGTCTACAGCGGAGTTACCTGCTAGCATTTTTCCGGGGCATTGGTCTGAGCCGTCATGTCACTCGCATGCTCAACATGCCCTTCTGGCAGCGGCCCTTCATGTTCTGGGTTTACGCTGTGAACGATTTACGGAAAGCCCTACATCATCTGTTCACCTATCGGACTCTGCTGCAAACCCACACCGTGTCTGCCTGTGAGCTGCAGCTATATCTCAGTAGCCTAATCAGCCCGTTGTATATTTGGCGATTAATTTTGATTAGGAGCCTAAAAAAGGAGAAGTCTTAAGGCATTAATCACTTGGATGATTTTGGGAATATAGAATCTAGGGTTACTTGTATTCTAAGACTGTATTTTTAAGACTTTTATCCAAAGCGAAGGCTTTCTATTCAGACAAACATGATGCATGTTAGGGCTGCACTTATATTGCCTGTCCGTAATCGTAAGGCTTACACGTCGGATATCCTGCGTCAGTTGAGCAATCAAATCTCGCAGTATTCCAATGAACATCAGTTTGATGTGGTGGTGGTGGACGATGGGTCCACGGATGGTACCCCTGAGTTGATTGCTCAAGCGTTTCCTTCGGTTCATTTAGTGAGCGGCGATGGGAACCTCTGGTGGACAGGCGCGATTGCCACAGGCATGACCTATGCCCAGCAGCATCTCCACCCAGACTACCTAGTCTGGCTCAATGACGACATTACCTTAGCAGATAATTTCATTGCTCATTTGGTACAGTGCTGTCAACTGAACCTCAATCAAAAAATAATTACCGGTGGCATTGTCTGCGACCGAACCCATGCTGATTGGATTGTCTTTGGTGGAGTCATCTCTAGCTGTCCTATTAGTACGCTTCAGCAATTTAGCGATGATCCAGTACTCAATGTAGATGCCCTAAACGGCAACATTGTGGTGATTCCTGCGCGTTTAACCCAAGAAGTCGGTTTACCCAATGCTGAGCGATTTCGCCACTATGGCGGCGACTACGAATATGTTTGTCGTGCCAAAGCAGCTGGTTACACTGTTCAGCTCTCTAGCTTGCTCAAAGCAACGACCGATTGGCAGCCTAGCGATGTGATCCGGTACATGCCGCTCTGGATTCAGTGGTATATCAGCCGCAGTATGACGGATAAACTTGCTGTTCTAAAGAACCTATCCAATCGGAGATCTCCCCATAATGTGGAGCACATGGTCAACAGCATCCATCGTCAGGCAAAGCATGTACCTCGCTGGACCTACAAGGTGTTCCATGCCAAAAAGCTGGTCAAACTTATGGGTAGTGAGTTAATTCCCCGTGCCAAGCGCCGACAGAAGATAGAAGACTATTTCCGGCATCACAATGTGCCCCCTGATGTGGTGCAAGCTGTTTTAGGTTCGGTGAGCGGATGAAAGTACTCCATCTAAACACGTCGGATATTGACGGTGGAGCTGCCCGAGGAGCCTACTGGATGCATACGGCCCTGAAGCGAGCAGGGTTGGACTCCCACATGCTCGTGGCCGAGAAGTATACCAACGACGATACAGTGATTGGCCCCAAAACGATTACCGGCGGTCAAAAAATTCTGAACGGTATTCGCCAAACCGTTGAATATTGGCCTTTAAAGGGGTATCCCCATAAAAGTCCCGGCATGTTTGCTCCAGCTGTTTATCCCAACCCCGTGATCAAGCACATTCAGGAGATTAATCCAGATATCATTAACCTCCATTGGGTTGGGTTTGGCCTGCTCCGTCCAGAGTACTTGAAAACATTTGCACGGCCCATTGTCTGGACATTGCGAGACATGTGGAGTTTTACCGGTGGTTGCTGCTACACCGAGGGCTGTAACCGTTACCAGCAAGCATGTGGCCGTTGTCCAGTGTTAGGCTCTAACCGTGAAAATGATTTATCCAGAAAAGTTTGGCGGCGCAAACATGCTGCTTGGCAAGGGTTGGACTTAACCCTTGCACCCATTAGCCAATGGCTTGCAGACTGTGCCGGCAAAAGTTCACTGCTGAAAGATTATCCGATGCAGGTGATTCCCAATGCTGTGGATACGGATATTTTTCGGCCTATTGATAAGGGCGCTGCTCGCCAAATTTTGCAGCTGCCCCAGGACGAAAAGATTATTCTGTTTGGCGCCCTAAGTGCGACGACGGACAAACGCAAAGGCTTTAGCCATTTGGTGGCTGCCCTGAAACAGCTCAACACACCCTTGCCCCTCCGGGCTGTGATTTTTGGGGCTGACAAGGTATCAATGTCTTTGGATCTGCCCTATACCTGCCTGGGCCGATTAAATGATGACATTACGTTGGCCATGGCCTACTCAGCGGCTGATGTCATGGTGGTGCCCTCTATCCAAGAAGGCTTTGGTAAGACCGCCATCGAGGCCATGGCCTGTGGGACGCCCGTGGTGTCCTTTGACTCCACAGGCTTGCGCGATATTGTGGAGCATCTCCAGACGGGATATCGGGCTGAGTGCTTTAGTTCTGAGGATTTGGCTAAGGGTATTTTATGGACCCTGGAGGATGAAGATCGCTGGCAGCAATTGTCAAAGTGCGCTCAACACAGAGTGAAAACTCAGTTTTCCTTTGAAGTTCAGGCGAAGAAGTATAGTCAGCTTTATCAAAATCTGCTGAAATGAACCGGTATTCGCCAACCGTAATGGCAGCCATGGGCATACTTTTAGCCAGGGATTGAAAAATATATTTCTTAGGTATGGTTATGCAAACATCGCACGGGACAGCTCCTGTCTTTATTGTCGGTTGTGCCCGTTCGGGGACTACTCTGCTGCAGAGTTTGCTGGCTAGTCATCCTGAGATTGTTTCATTTCCAGAATCCAAATTTTTTGTAGATTTAGTTCGGATGCCAGAGGAACGGTCCCGTCGCTATGCGTTGGGCATGGTCTCTAAATATTTGCGCCCCACCCTAGAGTTATTTTTAGACGAAGTTGAGCACCCAGAACTTAAACGAAAGCTGCCTCGACTACCGTTAGTAAAGCTCTACTTACGAAGCTTTAGGACTATCATGGCGGAGCTAACTCAGCTACAAGGCAAGCGGATTTGGTTAGAAAAAACCCCTGAGCATCTTCATCGTTTAAAGTACGTCGAACGCTATATGCCCGAAGCTAAAATCATTCACATCGTTAGGAGCGGTGTAGATGTGGTGGCTTCTCTGTATGACTTAGGTCAGCGCCATCCTAATCATTGGGGCCTTACGTTTAAGAATGAGGATACCTGTATTCAACGTTGGTCGGATGACATTGCCATTACTCATCAGTATTTGAGTCATCCAAACCATACATTGATTCGTTACGAGCATCTGGTGGCTAATCCCACTGATGAAATCCAACGTTTATGTAGCTTTATTGGCGTTCCTTTCGATGCTCGCATGATCGAAAACTACCGAAATATGTCTAATCAGCTTGTGCGATCGCACGAAACCTGGAAAGCATCCACCCAGCAAGCCATCCAAAATACCAACTCCCAGAAATTCCTCACCGTATTTACCCCAGAGCAACAGGACTACGTTCGACAGGCTGTCAACGCCGTCGAACTACCCACCCTGCAAACTAAAACCCCATTAGCACCGGTGACCTGATCCATCCGTGCCTTTCTTTGAAGTCGGAAAACCGAACCCCGCTTGGATGGTTTTTGGCCTTGAAAAATTACCGCCCAGTCCAAAAAATAGAGATTGATCTTGGGGCGTTGCTGATCATTTTGGTTGGTTTATCCTATAGAGCAGCAATCGCTACGTTTTAACTCTACCCACACATAAGACAAGGAAGTCACTATGGCCACGGTTCTAGAGCAGGGCAACATCAGTATCCATACTGAAAATATTTTCCCGATTATCAAAAAATGGCTCTACTCCGACCATGAGATATTTTTACGCGAGCTAATCTCCAACGGTGTAGATGCCATCAGCAAGCTCAACATGGTATCCCGCAGCTCTGAGTTTACGGGCGAGGTAGGCGAACCTGAAATTTCCATAACTATCGATCAGGATGCTAAAACCCTGAGCATCAGCGATAACGGCATCGGTATGACCGCCGATGAGGTGAAAAAATATATCAACCAGGTCGCCTTCTCCAGTGCTGAGGAGTTCGTCACCAAATATAAGGACAATAATGACCAAAATATCATTGGTCATTTTGGTTTGGGCTTTTATTCCTCATTTATGGTGTCTGACCAGGTAGAAATCGACACCCTGTCTTACCAAGCAGGCGCAACTCCCGTTCATTGGACCTGTGACGGAAGCACCACCTTTGAAATTAGTGAGTCCGAGCGGAGCGAGCGGGGCACTACCATCACCCTCCATCTGATGGAGGAAGAAGCTGAATATCTGGAGTCCCCACGGATTAAGCAGCTGATCAAAACCTATTGTGACTTCATGCCCGTCCCCATCAAATTGGCTGGGGAAGTGGCCAATAAGCAAAAAGCTCCCTGGAAGCAGTCCCCCAGCGACCTGACCGATGAGGACTATCTAGAGCTATATCGCTACCTCTATCCCTTTCAGGAAGAGCCCCTACTGTGGGTTCACCTGAACACGGACTATCCCTTCGTCGTTAACGGTATCCTCTACTTCCCGAAGCTCCGTCCCGATGTGGATGTGAGCAAAGGACAGATCAAACTATTCTGCAACCAGGTGTTCGTTAGCGATAATTGCGAAGAAATCATTCCCCAGTTTTTGCTGCCTTTGCGGGGTGTGGTAGACAGTACCGACATTCCCCTCAACGTATCTCGTAGCTTTTTGCAGAACGATCGCACCGTCAAGCGCATTGCGGACTACATTGCTAAAAAGGTCGGCGATCGTCTAAAAGAGCTATATCGCACCGATAAGGCTAAATACATTGAGTGCTGGCAAGACTTAGGCACCTTCGTTAAGTTCGGTTCCCTCAATAACGATAAGTTCAAGCAGCAGATTGCGGATTTCTTAATTTTCCGCACTACAGCAGAACTGGCCAGCGCCCAACCAAAGGTGGAGGTCCAGGCTGGAGAGGATGACGCGTGGCAATCTGCCGATGGCGAAAATGCGGCGGCTGTTGATGCCAAAGGAAATTCCTACACCACCCTAAAGGAATATCTGGAGCGCAATCAGGAAAAGCACGAAAACCGAGCTTTCTACGCCACCGATGAAGTTTCCCAAGCCACCTATATCGATCTGCACAAACGTCAGGGTCTGGAAGTCCTGTATCTAGATTCCTTTATCGACACCCACTTTGTGCCCTTTTTAGAGCGGGAATATTCGGACGTTAAATTTTCTCGAGTCGACTCTGACTTAGATTCCACGTTGATTGATGACTCTGCCAGTGGCGATATCGTGGATCCGACCACCAATAAAACCAAGGCTGAACGGGTTAAGGAACTCTTTGAACAGGCCCTGGCCAAGCCCAAGGTCACCATCCGCACCGATGCCCTCAAGTCCGACGATGTCCAGGCTGCTCCCCCAGCGATTGTGCTCTTGCCCGAGGAGATGCGGCGGATGCAGGAAATGATGGCCATGATGCAGCAGCAGACGGCACAGTTCCCAGAGGAGCATACGCTGTTGGTGAATACGGCCCATCCGTTGATTCAAAATCTGCTGGATATGAGTCAAGGGGTCATTTTGCAGGCTGACGGTAGCGAGTCGCCATCGGCGGCCATGGCCAATATGATTTGTCAGCATGTGTATGATTTGGCCCTGATGGCTCAAAAGGGATTTGATGCCGATGGGATGAAATCCTTTGTGGAGCGTTCTAATAGCCTGCTGACAGGTCTGACTAAGGCGTAAGGACTTCTTTACCTAATGGCTTTGGTATTTCCCCCTTTGTAGGGGGGAAATACCAAAGCATCCATGAAGTTAACAATTAACAAACCCTAAGTGTCTAAGTTCGGACATTAGCCCCTAATTTTGCTGCATAGGGGTTGCTCTAGCCGTAGCCCTTGTGCGACTATTGAGGACTGTATTCCAAGGACCATGCCATGAGCCGCAGATGTGATCTGACTGACAAGAAGGCGAATAATGCCTTTGCTGTTTCCCACTCGCACCGACGTACGAAGCGTTTGCAGCATGCAAACTTGCAAGATAAGCGGGTATGGTGGCCCACGGGTAAGCGTTTTGTGAAGCTGCGCATATCGGCTAAGGCCATTAAAACCCTGGAGAAGAAAGGGCTTGAGGCAATGGCCCGTGAGGCAGGGATTAACTTGAATAATTATTAAGCCGCTTTATTAAGCTGCTTTGTAAAAAAATAAATTTTTGGTGTATTTGCGGACAAATCCCCTGACTGCTCAGTCAGGGGATTTACTGTTTTAAATGATATGCATGAGGTCGAAAACCTTTGGGCTCAGGGCCGATGGGCTAATAAGGGGGAGTATCAGTGTTCAGTATTGAAGACTACGTGATTGGTTTGTTACAAAGTATGGGTAGCTTCATGGTAATTATGCAGATATTATCCTGGTTACTATCAAGATAATGGTCCGCCTAAGGATATCTACTTATGGGGAATGTAGTTGCCAGTTAAATCTTTGGTTTTCTGGAGACTCAAGGTTGTCCCAATAGGCTTAGATTCATGGTTATGGTGGCGTTTTCTGCCAGTTAAAATACCGCTCTTTCGTTAGCAGGCATCGATGTCTACTCCAAAACGCTTTCGGGTTCCTAATCGTCGTTTAGTTAGCAATTTTCGTCAGCTGCCCAAGCGGTTTATGGCTGGCTTGCTACGGCTTGTTTTTATTAGTGCTCGCTTCGGTCGCACTAGACAGGCTGGCTTTGTATTGCCAACAACGGTTTTACTATTGTTGATTGTCTCTCTGACGGCCGGCTCACTGAGTTTTAGAGCGTTTAGTCGTTCTGCCAGTGTGATTGCAGAACGTGAGCAAAAGGTTGTTTATGGAGCGGCTACACCTGCCATTGACCGAGCTAAGGCTAAGCTCGAATATTTATTTGATAAAAGGGTTCCATCCAATAGCACTCCTAAGAGTAGTGATCTTGAAGGTTATTTGGAGGACGATACCCTCTTTACAATTCCCGGTGACCCAACCGATCCAACACGTGGCCCCGAAACACGAATTGATATTAATGGTGATGGTGTTCTGGACAATGCTTGGTGGTTTGCTGCTGATGTCAATGGTGATGGCACTGTAGACGCAGCTAATGAGCGTATTGTCTATTCAATCTTGGTAGGCCATGAGGGCCAGGCTCCTGGTACTCCTACTAACTACAAGTTGGAAGACAAGGTCAGTGAAGGCAAAGCTGACGCATTGGTCACTCGTAATGGCCCAATCGATGTTGAAAGTTCGAGTAATGCCTGCCCAGTCAGCCTGGGAACAAATGAAGAAGGCTGGCAAGAAATTTCAGTGGGCAATCCAATTATTAAAAAGAACTTCCAAATTAATGCTTTCGTAGTCAATTCTAATGATGTAAACCGTACGGTCAGTGCGCTGGAAGTGCAGCAGGTACGCGAATCCCGCAAAGGTAGTAAGTGGGGAGCCTGGTTTAAGAATGACTTAGAGATTTTCCCCGGTGCTGCTGTAGATTTCACTTGGAATGGGGCCATGCATACCGAGGGGAGCCTTTTCCTTAGGCCTACTAATAGTGATTTTAATCTCAGGATGATTAGTAGCTACAACTCCTGCTTATATTCTGAGAACGCCTCTGATATTGAGTTGGTCAAAGACCGTGCCCCCAATAACTACAATAGTCAAGTTATTGCAGGTGGCCTTACTGGAACCAGTCCTGGGTTTGGTGGTAGCAGTACTAAGCTGGACTGGTACAACGGCCCTACTGCTGTAGGTACGCAAGCGATTGGTACAGCTCAAGATTCCATCAACGCACAGCCTGCGAATATTGATGATATAGCTTTAGATCCAATTAAGCTGTTTACCGCTGACGAGCTTGATTACAGACGGCCTGAAGGGACAACTTGGACTAAGCAAAATGATGCAGCTTTTTGGGAACAGCCGTACGCAAAAAATCGTATAGCTCGCACAGAGGAAAATGATCCTCCATTTTTAGATGATATCTATCGAGCGGATGGACGTTTTGGTCCTAAGTCTGTTTACGACACTTCCAAAGGTCTGTCTTTAAGTAATGCACAGGCAAAATTGGGTGATCTGATTGCCAGCAAGCCACTTAACGCTAGTTTCACTGCAGCTCAAAAAAATGAAATCGATTCTACAAGCGCGCCCTTTGAGGGCTTAGACGGTTACTGGGAAAAGCAGGCCACTGATAAGGGGGCTAAGGTCATTGTTGGTGAGCGTTTGCAATTGGGTAACCCCTTTGGTTGGAAAGGGGCCTATGCCAGCGAGCAAAACCCAAATGGAAATATAGGTGTTACAGCTCCTGCTTACAAGCTACGTAATATGGATTCGCTCTATCCTGCTTACGATGATGGCGGGGCAGTTGCCAATAACACCATTAATGGTTTAAGTGATCAGTCGCTGAGGCTACATGCTCGGTCATTAAATGACAACTTGGCAGCAGTCCAGTCCATGGCGGTGTATCACTACAAGTCTGATTCGAAGACATTTCCACTAGCTTGTATGTCGTCGGTTTCCCATCCCGGAACCAACACCACAAAAGCTAATGCTCGCACATTCAACTTATTGCCTAAATTGAGTGGGGGGGCTCTATCGCTGGCCCCAGGAGGTACAGATTTAGTCAATGTAGACTTTAATGGTGACGGCAATAACGATGTTCAAGTAGATGCTGACTTCTTCTTTGGCTATGGTACTAACGCCTGGGAATATGCGCCGCCCTTAGGGACAGAGACAGCCTTTGCCACAGCCTATAATGACGCCACCCATCCTTTGAAAAAAGCTCTGAAAAACCTGGCTTTCTTTGCTGGTGATCCAAAAGGTGGGTCTCCTTCATTCACCCCTGTTCAAGGCGAAAAAGGGGGAGTAGATCCGTTTATCCATCCTTACCCCTATCTATCAATGTGGGGAGACTACTCACCGTTACGACGGATTCTAGAGCCTGCAGCTAATGGTGGTTTAGATGATCCACTCTATGCAGCTTTGAGTATCGCGGACAAAACCACTCTTCAAACAGCGGCTTGTACGCTGGGCATGTTGGCCACCAATATCCAAGTGGCGGACAGTTTGGATTATGAAGACACCTCCATCCAGTCTGCATTGATAGCATTAGCTGGTGAGATTGGCTCTATTTCTGCAACACCCGCACTAACTAGCAGTGATTATGTTCCAGAAGCTTATATTTCTGCTTTCGAACGTTCTGGTAAGGATGCAGCGTTGGGTTTGGCACGTCTGTTGCATATTAAGGAGCAGGTAAAGCGCGATCGCACCTACGGCTTCCTCCAAACCCCAGCATCTCCCACATTTAGCTACACGCTGACTGCGCCCCAAACAATTGCTCCTGGCCAGTCACTGACAGCAGGTACGCTTGTCCAGCTGAGTTTTGACCCAACAGAAACAACGGGTAACAACTTTTTTGGCTTCGGTCTACCTACGCCAGCAACTGAACTTCGCTTTCTTCGACTTGCTGCAGTAGCGGGCGGTCTTGGCGTCAACGGCGTCCAAGTAGGACTCCCTAAGTTTCCTTCACTCTATTATCTGTTTCCCGTAGCCCAGCATGATTATCTGGGGAATCACCCAACCGATTCTACTCTCAGCGTTGTTCAACCAACTATTGAGCCTTACATTGATCCAGATTTAGATGGTAATCCCGCGACCAATAATGGCTATACCGCGACTAGTAACAAAACGGTTCCTGCCGGGACTACTTTGTACACATATGAGCCATTAGTGTCTGCTGATTTAGATGCTATTCGAGCTGAGCCCCGTGTCCTAACCACAGGCCTAACCACATCTTGGAAACTTCCCTACACAATAGCTGCTGCTGCTGGGAGACCCAATCAGATTAGCTATGACGCTGACGCAGATGGCGTTATAGATAATGTTGCAACCTTGTTTCAAGACAAATCCTTTATGGATGGTCGCGAGATGCTTAACGTTCGTACGGTCGAGGTAGATGTGGCCATGGCCACCGATGCTGACAATCTCCAGGTTGTCAATACCCAGGTTGGCGGCCAGTCCTGGTTTACCGAAGGCGAACCTGCAACGAGTGCATCTGGAGCTGTGCAAGGCGGTATATTCTATGCATTTAGGGAAGATGCACGGCGAGAAGATGAGCTGTTTAGGCCGATTGCCAGTACTGATCCCCTAGCAGAGTGGGGCAACTGTGATTCAACAGCAGAGATTCTGACAGCCGCTTGCCGGATGAATTTTGATGTGGGTGCTGAGCAAGATCCACCCATTCGACGTTTAACAGATGCCTCTGGCGATAACTTCATCAGTACTAAACCCGTTGACTTCTACCCTGACCCTGAACGTCGCCCCTATGGTTTCAGACTGTCTAATGGCAAAACCCTAAACCGGGCTGATGATGTCCCCACAGGATTGACGTTCGTCACGGATAATGCACTCTATGTCCAAGGTGACTTTAACTTACACACAGCTCGTAGAGCCGCTGGTCCTAAAGCTGTCGGTGATCCGTTAGAGGAGTTTTACACCTCTGTTGATGGCAATGGTGATGGCGAGATTGCAAAAGATGAGTTTTATGGGGATCGAGGCGATCCAGCAACTGATATTGACACAGAGCTATTTGCCAAACCAGATGATGGTGATGATTGGCGTGTCGTTGAGTTAGTTGCTGATGCGACTAATATTCTCTCTGAAAACTTCAAAGATGGGGTTATTAGGGATTATTTCTTGCAGCCAAGAGGTGCTACCGCCGGTTTAGCCAGCTCTTCATACCAAAATGTATTTCGTGTCAGACTGCCAGGCGTATTTAATTTGCTTGATGGTGGAAATAGATTTAGGTATCCCGGTTCGAATATTGATAAGATCTTCCAGTCGAAATATGCGGCGACGACTACAGATGCTGTGGCCGACCCAGATCCCCTATGGCCTTTCTGGATTCGTCGTAACGGTACGGTTGATGGAGGATTGAACACAGCCATCTTCATTCCTGACTCTAGTGACATAGGCAACGATCGGCCAAAGGATCTGATTGCAGCCAAAGAAACGACGGTAAATGCACTGTTGATTGGTGGCATTATTCCATCGAGACTAAACCTCAGTTACGGCGGTTTGCATAATTTCCCCCGATTAAATGAGCATTGGCCAGGTCACACCTTAAACATTGCTGGAGCTTTCTATCAGCTGAATTTTAGTACGGCCTCCACGGGGCTGTTTGAGCAAGATATTAATCGTACAGGTACAGCCCGTGGGGCTTGGGAGCCGGGAGTTGAGCCAATTGCTCTTGCCACTGGTGGTACTCAGTACTTCTACGGTGCACCCGGTCGTCAATGGGGTTATGACGTGGCCTTCCAGTACAACAGTCCAGGTCCCGTATCTCAGCGATTTACAGGTAACGAAAGTGTGCGGAGTGAATATTACAAAGATCTCCCCGCTGATGATCCCTACGTGCAGAACTTACAATGTGCCCAAAATGCCGATGGCACAGCTGTTATCGCGAATCCGACGGTGACTTGTCCATAGGTCGATACCCACAACACAGAGAAAGAATCATGACTTGGAATTATCCGTTTGGGAAAAAACGAAGACTTAGGGGGAAATCTTCTAACGCTGGCTTAACGTTGATTGAGTCCCTAGTTGCCGTTGCTGTTATTGGCATTACTGCCGCTAGCGTTGGGCCAGTTATCCTAGTCTCAACAGCGACACGTATTCAAAGCCAGCGGGCAGAGCAGGCTTTACAAATTGCCCAGGGGGAAGTCGATCGAGTTCGACAGATCGTTGAACAAGGGTTTGTCGCTGATGCTGGAGGTTCTCGCGAATATACTGCGGCTGATTTAAGTATTGCCTCTACACCCACTGGTATTACTAAATCAGTAGATGCAGCAGCTCCTACGGGCCCTCCTGCTGCTGCATTTAATCCCACTGACTACCAAGTGGCACGTCAGATAGATATTGATGGTGACGGTACATTTGATTTTGCAGTCCAAGCTTACCGTTTAGGTGATGCTGAATTTAGCGATGGTACTCGGCCTGTTGCCTTTCCAATGGGTGTGCGTGTCTATGAGCATGACGCAGTTAATGGTGGTGGCACCTTAGCTACAACTCCTGCCCGTTTAGGCACGGCAGCAGGCTTAGGAGAACGGGATGAAAAACCTTTAGCAGTTTTATACACAGAGATTGTAAAAAGCGATGAGCGTCAATCTTTGTGTGACTACTTTGAGTATCAAGGAAGTACATCTTCTACGCTTGATTGCTCGTAGTTTGATTACTCGTAGTTTGATTTAGCGTTTTTGGGATGTAGTCAGTTGAATGTTTTTAGCTCATTTGAAAGGGGCTTAGGTGACTTTTATAATGCTTAAGCGAGTCTTTAAAAAGCATGTTGTGAAATACCCGACTAATCAGGGGTTCACATTAATCGAAATATTGATATCCATGGTGATGGCTGGGATTATTATTTCTGGCCTAATGTTTTTGGTGGTTGATCTACTGCGTACTGACCAGCGAGAGTTGACCCTAGAGCGAACCCAACAGGATATGAAACGGGCCTTGGACTACATTGCTGACGATGTGCGAGAGGCTATCTATGTATATGACGATCCTACGTCATTGGTTGCAGCTCTAAAAATTACAGCCTCTAGCTTACCAACTGATGCAAGGCCTGTTATGGCTTTTTGGAAAGTTAAACCGTTGGATGCTAATGCCGATGATTATTCCAAGTTAAGCACTCCAGGTACCGCTGCATGCAATGGTTTAGCAGCCACACCATTGGCTAATTGTCGAGCTTTGTTGATTCGCCATGGTTATTATGAGCTAGTGATTTACTACAGTACTGACCTGAATGATCCAGACTGGGAAGGGAAGGCACGTGTATATCGTTACAGCGTACCGGAATACTCAACCGCTGCTCTAACTGATGGTAATTCTGCGACACTCTTAGTTAGTTCTATCTTTGTAGAGGATTCGTCTAAGACACCTCCACAGGGTGGGACTCCTAGTCCTAGTTGGGTGCCTAACGAGAGCGGTGCAGGTACATTGCGCGGTGATGTGCTTGTAGATTTTGTAGCTGACTTAGCTGCAACGCCCGCTCCTCCGGCTTGTGAAGTAGGTTATACGCAGATTCCAACAACAACAACAGGCGCAACGGCTAGCAATAGTTTTTATGCTTGTATTCGTCCAAGTGATGAAGCTAATAATCTGTTAAATCAGGATGTCAGTATTTATCTACGGGGCGATGCTGATCCAAAAGATTCTTCACTGGTGTTAGGTGGGGTTAGCGGCAATAGCGAGTTACCAACCTTGCAAACGCGAGTTTTGACTCGCGGTGTGGTTAATAAGGATTTACCTTAAGGAATACTATGAAACGCGCTTTGACTCACCACAGTTGGCTTAAGTTGATATCTCGTCGTTCCCATGATACTGAGGGTGGTTTTACTCTCCTAGAGCTTTTAGTAATTGTAATCATGGTTGGGATTTTAGCGGCTATTGCAGGCCCTGGTTGGCTTGGCTACATAAACAAAAGACGGGTTACAACCACCCGTGATGATGTTTATCAAGCTATGCTTCAAGCTCAAACTAAAGCACAACAGCGCAGTACTACCTACCAGGTTTCATTTCAAGAGACACCTGATGGAGTTTTGCAGTGGGCAACACATCAGAAAGGCACAACGCCCTCTGTCTGGGAAACAGCGGATTCTGGCAACGTTGAAATTGACACTCAATGTACGGGAGCACTAAACCCAATAGCCCCTGGTGGCACCGATACTATTGAGTTTGACTTCAAAGGTAATGTTGCTGAGGTAGGCACTCTTTATTTTGCCAGTGAAGTAGATGGCCCTGATAATGGTGATGATGATCCAACCTTGAGTGCTATAGACTTTGCCACCCTTATTGGTGGACTGAGAAAAGTTAAACAACAGTGCGTTTAAAGCTCTATAGATACAACAGCTTTATCCTTCACCTACGCTTCTTTTGTGGAAGCTATGCCAACAACCTAACTCAAAGAACGCTGATCCGTTCAATTTATAATATACCCAGTCAGCTATGCAAACACTCTAGCTGTCTGAAAACCTAAGTATTTTCTGGGGCATCAGCCATAGAAACTTTGTATTTATTTTAACAAATCAGTGGATTCTGGGAACCATCTTTGAGCTCAAGCTCGTTAGTCTAAAGCATCCTGCTTCATAAAGGATGCATATGAAACGCCCTCGGGTTCCTAATCAAAATTTATTAAACCATATTGGTCGGTTACCTAAGCGGTCTATGGCTTGGGTACTAAAGCTAGCTTTTACGAGTGCTCGCTTCAGTCGCACTCGCCAGGCTGGCTTTGTATTGCCGACAACGGTAATGCTGATTTTGGTCCTGACCCTGACGGTTGGGGGACTAAGTTTCCGTTCGTTTAACAGAGCTGCTCAGACAATTGCATATCGCGAGCAACAACAGGTTGATAATTTTGCTGCTCCCGCCATTGACCGGGCCAAATCTAAAATTGAGTATTTATTTACCCGAGATCCAGAAATCATAGACAAAAGACCGCCGTCAAGTAGTGATTTGGTCAATGCTTTGCTGGCTAAGTCTGCCACTTGGGGTGATGCTGATCATGCAGATAAAGATCCTTATACTTTGCCAGATGAAACCCAGCTCGATATAAATGGTGATAATCAGCCTGATCCAGCATGGAGCTTTGAGTCAGATGGCAATATTGTTATTTATTCTCTCTTAACTGCCCATGAGGCCAGAGATTCTTCTGGTGTGCTATTGAAAGATAGTGATACACCAGCTCAAGATCTAACCCTCGCTTCAAATATAGCTGCGGATAAAGCTAATAAGCTCATTACTCGCAACGGTCCTATTAATACCCAGGAGGCTATTGCTGGATGTCCAATTAGTGCTCTGGCCGGCGATGGTTGGCAGGATGCTGGCAGTAATCTGCAGAAGAATTTTCAGGTCAATATTTTATCAATTTCAAATCCTGATGGACTTAATCGAACTGTCAGTTCAGCCGAGTATCAGCAGGTTCGGAGCGCTCCTAAAGGCAATAAGTATGGAGCCTGGTTCCGCTATGACTTAGAAGTATTTCCGGGTAGTGCATTTCGCTGGAACGGTGCCATGCACTCCGAATCTAACTTTATTGCCAGTGATAATTTGAGAGCCTATCTTGTAAGCTCAGTAAATTCATGTGTTTTTAGCGCCGATGATTCAGCCATTACTATCACGGAAAGTGCCGATAACAATTTAGATGGAAACCCTGATGGTTTTAAGGGACACCTGATTGCTGGTGCTTCGAAGAATGACTCTTTTGGTGCCTCTCAGGTAAACTTTCACCTTTTTAATGGCACAGCAGCTCAGCAAGGAGCTAACTTCACAGCCAGTATAGACTCTGTGAAACAAAATTCAGCCAAGTTAACAGATATATCGGTTGACCCTGTTGCCATTTTTACTGAGGACAGTTCTGTTAACTTAAAGGCTCCTGGAGGTAGCTCTTGGGAACCTGTCAATGGTTCTAGTGGTACCGAGTACTTAAATCGGGTAGAAAATGTATCTGATGCAGCGCGTCCGTTTTTGGATGATGGCTATCGTGCCGATAACCGTTATGGGCCAAAGCCGGTTTACGATGCTCTCAACAGTTTAGATAGAGTTAACCAGAAAAAAGAAGACGGAGCCAATATTTCACCAGCGCATCAAATCGGTGATGCTATTGATGACAATAACACGTTGGCGTCTGATGATCCCGCTACCCAGGAATATGGCTTGGATGGTTACTGGGAAAGGCGTTCTATTGCCCAAGGTTTGCGCACTATCGTTGGCCAGAGATTAGAACTAGGCAATCAGTTTGGCTGGTCAGCAGACGATCCACTTTATCCTCCTAACAAAGTTGCGAATCTGGCAAGTACTACAGGCACACAAAAGGGACCAGCTGAGGCCAAACAACAACGATCATTGCGTGACAATTTATCTGCTGTGCAGGGAATGGTTGTTTACCATTACACACATGATAATGGTAAGGTTCCATATATTTGTGCGGCATCTACCGTACATCCTGGCACGGTACAGACCTTAATTAATAGCCGTACCTTTAACCGTTATCAGATGCCTGATGGTGGCACAACTCTTCCTGATGGGACTACACCAAGTCCCATGGAAATTAACTTTTTGACAGGGAAGGGAACAAACGGTTGGGAATTTGACTTTAGTAGCTTTGATAGTGATAGTGATGGCGACATCACCGATGAATTTGTTTCTACAACCCCTATGGGCAAGGCCCTGCGGAATCTGGCACATTTTGCTGGCGATCCTAGGGGGGGAGCTCCATCTTTTTCCCCTAAGCAAGGGATTAAAGGCAATGCTATGGGGGTAGCGTTGGCAGATGATGATGATTTTGTTCATCCCTATCCATACTTGTCAATGTGGGGAGACTTTTCGGTTCTGCGACGCATTTTTGATGAGTATCTTGATGCTGGTGCAGCATATGACAGCTTGAGCCCTGCTGATCAATCAACATTGCACAGTGCTGCCTGCACTCTTGGGATGTTGGCCTATAATCTCAAATCTGAACAGGATGTATACAATGCTGTCTTGAATGATACGAGTATTAACTGGTCGAATTTAGGGGTAAAGCTCACTCAGTTGTTTGATATGAACAACATCAGTAATGGCTCACCGATTATTGGGCGTCCTGTTGTTGGTAATTCTAATTACAAAGCTGAAGGCTTATGTAAAGGTACTCAGGCTAGCGCACCGAACTACTCTGATCCAGCCTGGACTGGCTGTCCTTCAAAGAATCCAAATAGTGTTACAAACATTTCTGATCCTGAACATCCGCAAAACTATTTCAGTAGATTCTCTACTGATGAGTGGATCGCAGCGTTAGTGAGTACTGGTAGCTTATCTACAACCGAAGCAAGGGCGATTAATCTGTTGGTTAGTTATTCACAGATCTTGAGGGATAGGGTGCTTGGGTTTAATACCACATCCGCCTTTCAGGGGGATGTCGCGCCAAATGGCAATTACGATGTTGCTACGAGCATTTGGACTAATCCAACCGGCAGTAATGGGGTTAGTGCTGGTGAATTAGGAGCTGGAGACACGTTACAACTGGGTTGCGATCCTGATATTTTCAATGCTGGCACGGCCAGTGCGGGTTCAAAACGGGCGCAATTAGGTCTTGCAGTTGTCATGTGTTCCCCTGGTAATAGCCCCAAATACCCTTCCCTATACTACTTATTTCCGGCGTTTGACCATGGCCATTTAGGTGCAGATGATTCTCTTACTACAGGTATTGAGATAGATCATACTCAGCCTACTACTGAAGAATATATCAATGAAGGTGGAGGTGATATCTACATTGCCGATGTGACCACTACTACCACCAAAGCCAATGATGGCTATACCTATTCAGCTGTTGATCCTGCCACGGTTGCCCTAACACCGAAAACTGCGGCTAGTACCTTTAACCAACCAACAGCTACTGTTTCAGGTGGTACACTCACATCTCGCAATGATCTCCAGAAAAATATCATTAATGCCAACGGTACCATTACTGAACTTACTTTTCTGGATAAGGCCATGATGGATGGTCGTGAGTTGTTAAGTGTTCGTGTGCTCGATTTAGATATTAATAAGCTCACAAAAATCACCAGTGGTGATAGTAAGACATTCTTTACGGTCGGTTCTGATAAAATTGCCTGGATTCCTGAGTTGGACGGTATTTTCTATGCAGCGCGAGAAGATGCGGTTAGAGAAGACATGATTGTTCGTCCTAGTCAGGCCACCTGGGCGACCTGTAAAGACTTCACTAAATTGGTAAATAATGGTCAAAAATGTCCCATGAAGGTGGATACGACTAATGCAAATCAGAGAGATACTTACGATCCACCATTAGCCGATAACCTGATTAGTCCAAAACCTGTGGATATGTATGCCGATCCAGATCGGCGTCCCTATGGCTTCCGTTTGATTAATGGAGCTAAACTGAACCGTTCAGTGGCTGATACGGCGGCAGGACTAACCTTTGTCACTGATAACCCTGCTTATATTTATGGCAACTTCAATCTGCATCAAGATAGCAGTGGCAATATCTTAGAAGAATTTAAGGCTCCTAATTTTTTGGGTGAAACCTTTGCTACAGAAGCTAATGAGACTACAGCCTTTAATCAGTTTTATGGCAGAGTCCGAGCCAACCTCGACACAAAATTTTCTCGAGGAGGTCAGGATCTTTGGCGACCTGCTGAGATCTTTGCTGATGCCGTCACTATTCTGTCGAATAACTTTCGGGATGGTGTGGTGGAAGATGCCTATCTCTATAAAACTGTCACGACGTTGGGCGATGCTAAAGACGTTGAATCTTCATACTTAAATTCAAATCGCCCTAAGATAAGCACCTCAAAGTTTCCGGATGATTGGCAACGGGAAGACCTTGCAAAGACATCAACGTTATCCAATGTGAATTTGCCAATTCGGTTTGACCGCAACGGGAAGCCTTCCAAAGCTACATCTGAATCGAGTATAGATAGCACGTTTGCGCTATTTCCAGACAGCTTCTCTGGCAGACATATTGTTTTTAGTGATGCTGATTATTTTAATGATCGTCAGAAAGATCAGATTGCGGCAGCCACCCCTACACGGGTTAATGCTCTGCTAATTGCAGGTATTGTGCCGTTGCGTTCTGGGCAAAATTATGGAGGATTACACAATTTCCCCCGTCTCCTAGAGTATTGGCCTAATAAATCTTTGATTATTTCAGGGGGATTTTTTCAGCTTAACTTTAGTACCCATGCGACTGCCCCCTTTGACCAGGATGCGTGGGAGCCTGGTGCGTCACCTAGTAGCACGAAGGAGAACAATGCGTTCTATGGTGCAGCCCGCCGTATTTGGGGATACGATGTCGGTTTTCAATATACGAGCGTTGCTCCGATTGCTCGCCGTTTTGTAACGTCTGGCAGACCGAGAAGTGAGTTTTATAGAGAGTTACCGCTAGATGATCCTTATATCAAAAATCTTTGTAAGGCCGAAGATGCAGGAGATAATCTGGCATTAATTGATTCAGCTGGTAATTCTGTATGCCAATAGGGTAAATGCATATGATATTTTCAAGAATAAGGCCCATGAGCTTACGGCGATTTCAATATCTATCTTTCCGGTCGAAGAACGATGGTCTCACCTTGCTTGAAAGTTTAGTTGCCATTGTTGTTATTGGCATCTCAGTAGCTGTTATGTCGCCAATGGTGATACTGTCTGTAGCGACCAGAGTTCAGAGCCAGCAAGCAGAGCAGGCTTTTCAAATAGCCCAGGCAGAGGTAGATCGGATTAAGCTCATTGTTGAAAGGGGTGGTGATTATACGTTGAATATTGCATCGACTCCTAATACTGTTCTAAGTACAGCTGATTTTAATACTGCTCCAAAGGGACCAGTTCCGGCTCCTAAAAATATAGCGGCTAATTATTCAGCAACATCTGACTCAGCTAAAGGAATTGATGTTGATAACGATGGGAACAATGATTATGCAGTTCAAGTATTTAAGACAGCGGGTAGTACGACTTCCACGGGTAAGCCGGTAGCTTTTGACCTTGGTATAAGGGTTTATAGAGCTGATGTTGTCAATCCAGCCAATAGTCTTAGTGTGGAGCAAGCTTATCTTGGTCTGACAAGTGGTGAGGGGCAGTCTGCAACTCGACCATTAGCGACCATTTACACCAGCATCATCAAAAGTGATACGGATCGTTCACTTTGTGATTACTACGGCTTTCTCAACAGCGTCAATGGAACAACTGTTTCTACTCCTTCTGAGTGTTAGCGGCATCACCTTCTACTCCCTCTGAGTGTCAACGGCATCACCTTTTGAAAAGTTCATGGCTAATTATCGTTCTCAAACTTGGCTATATCGATGGTTCTTGCAGATGCATCAGCCTCAGAATAGTCGAAACTATGGCTTCACTCTGATTGAAATATTAATTTCAATGGTGATGGCTGGCATTGTGATTTCAGGGCTTCTATTCTTAATGGTTGAACTACTCAGGGTAGACCGTCGAGAGATTGTCTTAGAGCAGGTTCAGCGAGATATGCAGCGGGCTATTGATTATGTTGCAGATGATCTGAAAGAAGCCGTGTATGTATATAGTAGTCCTACAGATATTACAGACCAGATCGGCGCTCTGGATTCAGAAATAGCAGCGGATGCTGAGCCGGTATTAGCCTTTTGGCGGCCTGATCCTTTAGATGCTTCTCTTCCTGCAGACTGTTCTGGCGAAGGCACTAATGAGCAGCTTTGCAACTTAATTAAGACCCGTGGGGCTACCTATTCTCTGGTTGTTTACTATCAACAGCCAAAGGATACAACGTCTGTTTGGGAGGGAGAAACAACGCTGAGACGTTATGAATTGTCCCAGTATTCCAATCTGAGTGCGGCAGGTGCAGCCAAGTATACTCTTAATACGGGATATGCAGATCCAGTTACTAATACGGGCTCCAATTTTGAAACTTGGACTCCAACAACAAGTCCAACTAATGACACTGATAAGAAAGTACTGGTGGACTATGTAGATGCAATTGACTTAGCTGCAACCTCTGCTGATGCAGTTGATTGTCGTAACCTAATTTTCAATCTTAATCAAGGTTTAACTGGTGAAACCAATAGTGCTGACGAGCAGTACGATTATGTTCTCTCTCCTCAAAATACTACTAGCACAACTGGCTTTTTTGCCTGTGTTAGGAATCCTGAAATGGACGGAACTTTTAGGACCAACCAAGATGTTTATCTTTTCTTGAAAGGAAATGCTAGTTCGGCTAACCGTTTTTTACAGCCAGCCAGCGCAGCGAGTCGTTTGCCTGTGCTGCAAACTCAGGTCAAATTGGGTGGTGTCATTGATCGAGACGGTGAGTAAACCATGTTCAAGTTCAAACCTGTAGGTTCTTCTACAGAAAAAGTCTAGTTCTGGATATGAATAAGGTTTAATAAAAAGGGACGCTATTGATGAAGCGATTTAAATTACAAGAGTCTGTTTCCTCAACGGCTGGTTTCTCCTTGCTTGAGATGTTAGTTGTTATTATTATGGTGGGCATTTTGGGTGCCATGGCTGCTCCTGGGTGGCTTGGTTACATGAATCGTCAACGTGTTAACCGTGCCCGTAGTGATTTGGCGCAAATCATTCAAACTGCTCAATCTGACGCTCAACAAAAAAATGTAACTAGAGTTATTAGGTTCTCTGGGGCTGCTGGTGTATCAGCTGATCCAATATTACAAGTGAATTCTACGACTGGTGTAACAACTGGCTTAGAACGTTCTGTTGGTGGAGAGCAAAATGGCAGTATCACGTTAACGGCTAATGCCCAAGAGTTTATTTTTAATTACAAAGGGGAAGCTACGCCTGCTAATCCAGCTGACTTTCCCTATATTGTATCTGTTGCATCTGAACTCAGCCAGACACCAAAATGCATCATTGTAGCGACTATACTTGGCGGCATTGTTCAGGCTGATGGTGATGAGTGTGATAGTTCCCGCTACTGAGAAAAACTCTCATAGGAAGTAACAGTCTTAAAGCTTTCTTGAATAGATATTATTAAGGGCACCTCTATTAATTGCCTTGACCTCAAAAACAACGTCTGAAACTATTCGAACTTGGTTCACTGTTCTCAGTAAAATGAGTCTCTTTTAAGGCACTGGTTCCGCCAGGTGGGTCAGCGTAAAGGCATGTTGTATATACGATAGACGATAATAGGTTCAGCAAAAGCTGATCTAATCTGGGTGGTGTTATGGATCTATTTTCTCATCCGTGTCCTTGC